>NZ_JABUZD010000111.1:0-41517 GCF_014897875.1 Halomonas sp. 3A7M | reverse complement strand
AGAAATTTACCGGAGTGGCAGAACGCCTTGGAATGAACGCTTACACCCAAGCCACGGAGGACAGTGTTTCGTTTTCCCCGAAGTACGACAAACGAATAGTACTAATATCAGCCATCAGTGGGGCTGATGGATAGAGGCCTCGTTAAATGGATATGGATCTCCTGCGCACCTATATTGCCGTGGTTGATACCGGCAGCCTTACCCGTGCCGCGCGTCAGGTGCACCGAACCCAGGCCGCGCTCAGTATGCAGATGAAGCGGCTGGAAGAGCAGGCCGGCTGCAGCTTGTTCTTTAAAGAAGGCCGCAATCTAGAGCTCACCAACGAAGGCAAACGTCTTGTCAGCTACGCTCGCCGATTGTTGGCAATGCATGATGAGGCGCTAGTTCAACTGAGATCGAGCGCCGCTTTACCGACGTTGCGTATTGGCAGCCCCGATGACTACGCCCAGAGCCTGCTACCTTTGTTGGTAGATACCCTTCATAATCAACACCCTAGTGTTCAGCTACAGCTGATATGCGCGCCTACCATCACGTTGAGAAAGCAGCTGGATGAGGGAGCGCTGGACTTGGCTATCCTGACGCGAGCGGCCAACAGTGATGAAGGCCATGTGCTGATGCTTGATAAGGGAATTTGGATACAGCACCCGGAATTTGACTGGCAGCAGCACGAAACATTGCCTTTGGCTCTGTATGAAGCCGACTGCAAATTTCACAGCTCGGCTTTGGATGGCCTAAACAAAACACGCCGCGCTTACCGCATTAAGGCGCTCAGTGCCAACGCTGGAGCCTTGATGGGGTTGGTTCGGCAGGGCAAGGCCATCACGGCGGTGGCGACGGCTTCCTTGCCGAGTGATTTGGTCGAAGTCGATGCTGCCCATGAAATGCCGGCACTGCCTAGTATTGATATTGTGCTGGTTAGCTCTTCCTCTGGGCATCCTTTGGTGTCGGTGAGTTGGGCGGGTGATTTGGCAAAAGCGTTGTCGCTTAGGCTTCACGACGCACAGAAAATAACCGAGGTCTGTCGCTATGAACGTTCAGTTTAGGCGTGGTAATAACATCGCCACAGTGACCGGACGGGTGTACATGGCCATGGTTATTTTTGATCAGGTTGATGTTGCAAGGGATAGTGACGATGGATGAAGCAGAGTCCCTTAACAGGGCGATTAATGAGGAAGTGGTAATCTTTCCATATGATACTAACTGGCAACGAATGTTCGAGGAGGAGCGAGAGCGCCTCTTTGATTTGTTTCCAGATGATTTTTTGGCGATCGAACACGTTGGGAGTACAGCCGTACAGGGGCTTTCTGCCAAACCAGTTATCGATATCTTGGCTGGCGTGGATTCGATGTCACGTGCCGACAAATTAATGGAACCGTTGTGCCGCGCAGGCTATGCAACATCAATGGCGTTCAACGCTTCGCTAGTCGGTCGGCGTTGGCTTATGCGGTGGGCCGAGGGGCGTAGGACGCATCACCTACATCTCATGGTTTACGGTAGCCGTGAATGGGATCAGCGCTTGGCATTTCGGAACATACTGTGTGCCAATGCTGAGCTAGCCCAACGGTATGAGAAGAATAAGCGGTTATGGGCGGCAGAATTTAAGTCAGATAGAGAAGCATATACTGCTGCCAAAACGGGTTTTATCCTGGAGGCACTGAAAGGTGCAATATAGATAGCCTAGGTGCGATAACCGCTTTGCGTTGCGGTTGCGCCTTTGCTGTAAAGCTGCACGTGTTGGCGGCGTTATGCAAAAAAAGGAGGCATAAATGTCAGAAGGGTTGTTTTTCCCAGTGATCGAAACCAAACGGCTAACACTGCGGCCATTAGCAGCCGATGATTCGGAAAGCCTGCTAGACATATTTTCTTCCCCTGAAGTGATGAAATATTGGAATACGGCACCTTGGTCAGGTATTCAGGACGCTTTGGATTTTATTAATGTCAGCAACGGTTCGATGCTGCGTGAAGAGTCACTAGTACTTGGGGTATATCTGAAGTCAACAGGTGAGCTGGTGGGTAAGTGCATGCTATTTAACCATGACAAAGAGTCTAAACGTGCTGAGGTCGGCTTTGGCTTAGGCCAGCACTATTGGGGAAAAGGCTATATCAATGAGGCGGGTGAAGCCTTGATACAGTATGGCTTTAATGCACTGGGGCTTCGTCGTATTGAAGCTGAAATTGACCCAGATAATCACGCCTCAGCGAAAGCGCTCGAGAAGCTTGGCTTTACTCTAGAAGGGGTGCTTCGACAGCGATGGGAAGTGAATGGTGTTGTCTCTGATTCCGCCTTATATGGAAGGTTGGTAAGTGACCCGTCGTCAAACTCCCTCGCTTAATAAACCTTCCAGGCCTTGTGTGCGACGGGCACCATGCTTCTACCCCTCGTTATAGATTTTATGATTTTAGAAGGATGATGAAAGTGGATTGCAAACAACGAGTTTCGCGCTGGGTTATGTCGATTTGCTTAATAGCGGTTCCTTCTGTGTTGATGGCTCAGGATGATAACTTGCTTATAGAGGTTGATCGTATAGAGAATCAGTTGGATGCACGTGTTGGTTTTGCAGCCTATGACCTGGAAACTGAGCAGCGCTGGGAATACAACGCAGACCAACTGTTCGCAATGTCCAGCACCTTTAAAACCTTAGCGTGTGCATCGTTGCTGCAGCGTGTGGATGAAGGAAGTGAGCAACTCGAAAGACGAGTGAAAGTATCTGCTTCTGACATTGTCACCTATTCACCCGTTACCGAAGCGTATGCGGATAACCGGGAAATATCGCTGTTTGAACTCTGCGAAGCGACGATGACAACCAGCGATAACACCGCGGCTAACCTGATCTTGCAGGCGATTGGTGGACCGCAGGCCGTGACGGAGTTTGTTAGAGAGCTGGGAGATAGTGTCACGCGTTTGGACCGTTGGGAGACAGAGCTAAATGAGGCTGTTCCAAGTGATGAGCGTGATACCACCACGCCCAATGCAATGGTAAGTAACCTTGAGAAGCTGGTGGTGGGAAACGCGCTATCGCCCCAGTCGAAAAACCAACTGCGTGAATGGTTGGTTAATAATGAAGTGGCTGATGGCTTGTTTAGGTCACAAATGCCTGATGAGTGGGTAATTGGAGATCGAACGGGAGCCGGTGGTTTTGGTTCAAGATCGATTACCGCTGTTATATGGCCGCCCGAGCGCAAGCCCATTATCGTAGCATTTTATATCACCGAAACTACCGCATCATTTGAAGACAGAAACACCGCGATAGCTGAACTGGGAGATGTAGTCAGAGGCATGGTGGAGGCGAATAGGTGATTGCTTTGTGAGCCTTAGTCAGTATTCATGTTTCAGGCGATACTGAGGCGGTGCCAGGGCGTAAAGAATGTAGGTGGTGTTTTAAAGAAAAGCCCTCTTACAAGGGCTTTAGTGCTTGGGTCTCGCCAAAATAAATAAAGCTGTCGTAACGACGCGTCAGGATGGTAGGCACATAGGCTTCGTTAGGAGGACGATAAATCACGCCAATGGCGCGTTGGTGGCGTGGCGTTAGCAAATCACCTTGCCGAGCGGCATCATCAAACACAAACAGGCCCTGGGTAATCCCGCTTTGGTGCAGCAAGCCTTCATAGCTTTCTGGGTGTGCGGGCACGACCGTCATCACTAGTTGTTCGCTCCCCCAGTCCGAGCTGGCAATAACGCTGCCTTGGTTAGTCCCGAAGCCAACAATAAAGACATCGTCTTCACCTTCAGTGGTGCGCAGTAAATGCCCGATATTAACTTCGCCACGATTACTCATGCCGGTGGCAGCTGAATCCCCCACATGAGTGTTGTGCGCCCACACGATCCCTCGGCTTTCTTCACCATGTCGTTTGGCCAGACGTAAGAGTGCTTCATGCATAAAGCGGGCGCGGGCGTTCCAGGACTCCGGCCCTTGCTGCGTTGCTCCGTAAAATTGTGCCTCTGCACGCTTTGCAACCAGAGCATTTTCGCGAGCAACCCATGTCGCTTTGTCGGCGTTTTCTGACTGATCACCTAAATGATTGTGTAAGAGCTGGGAGGCTAGCGCCATCTGATCATTAAGGCGTGTTCCGCCATGCACCAAGTGCTGGGCGTAACCGCGGAACTCTTCTGGGAAGTCGAGTATGTCCCGGTAGGCTGCGGCCACCTGCGGGTAGTGGTCAGCGTCGTGTTGCTGGAACCAGGCCAGTACATGTTCCATAGAGTCTTGTGGGTCTTGCATATCAATGCCAAAAACACCTACCCGCTGTTCCATAGGCAATTCGGTATTGTGGGCGCGCAACCAATCAAGAAACGCTGCGAAATCCTCATTGACCCACATCCAGCGTGGCCAGCGAATAGCGTGATTGCGCAGTAGTGTGCGGGCATCACCTTCAGCGGAGTTGCGCAATTTAACGTAGTCGTTCAGCCGATAAATGGCTTGCCAGTCGCCCTCTACTGCTATAAATGTGAAGCGGTGGTTGGTTATCAGCTCTCGGGATATTTTGGCCCGCCAGTGATAGTATTCGTGAGTTCCGTGGGTCGACTCACCCAGCAGCACGAAGCGGCGCTCACCGATGGCGTCATACAACGGGGAGAGATGATTGGGCTCAGAGAGAGGGAGAACATTGTCTGCAAAAAAGTCGCGGGTGTGTTGCTCCGATGCGGGTGCTTGAGCCGTAGTGAAGGTAAAGGCCAGCATCAATAGCAACGGCCATCGTCTTATTGGTTGTTTTAGCATGCAGTACATCATCAACCCTCTTTTGATTAATCTGCAAAGACGGCTTGCTCCCATACGCTCTTTTTTACCACCATCTGCAGTGTATGACACTCTTTGGGTATTGACCGGAAGTGGCATGGGCTATGGCGTGCTACTTGCTGAGTCGTATTCTTATCATGGGAAATTGAGCAGTAAGGGAGTGTGTGCGAATGGCGCTGCATTTTCGAAAAACGCAAAGCAATGATGTGAGCGCGCTTTTTGCGGTGCGCGGTAAAACCCGTGATAACCCCATTTCCAAGCAGCAGTTGGCTCAAATGGGGATCACCCATGCTGCAGTCGTTGAAGGGCTTGAGTCTGGAGAGCTTTATGGCTGGGTGTGTGTAAATCAAGATAGCGTTGTTGGGTTTTGTACAGGCGATATGGCGACGGGGGAAGTGTTGGTTCTCGCGGTGTTACCTGATTTTGAGGGGCAGGGGGTTGGGAAGCAGTTGCTTAGTGACGTGGTCGATCAACTCCAGCGCAACGGTGCAAATCCGGTTTGGCTGGCAGCCGATAGTAACGCGCGCGTTCGCGCTCATGGGTTTTATCGTCGGTTGGGATGGCTGCCTACGGGTGACGTGCTAGAAAATGGTGATGAAGTTTTGGCGTTGCGCGTAACATAATAATTTCATGGGTGCCCACATTGCTATACGCGGGTGCTTTCCAGCTCTTCAATCATTTTTTTAGCGGCATTGGAAAGTGTACGACTGGTGTGGACGAGATAGCCCAACGGGCGCTGGATGGGGGCGGTGTCTACATTGAGTTCGATGAGTTCGCTATCGATCATGTTTTCAGGTAGCAGGCTCCAGCCCAGACCCACGCTACACATCATTTTCAGCGTTTCTAAATAGTTTGTCGCCATGCTGACGGGAAGCTGTAGGCCCACTTCGGCAAAACGTTGGCCAATCAAGGTGCGAGTAAAGGTTTTTGCACCTGGCAGCACGCAATTGAATTCACATAATTCAGTCAAGCTGAGCGGGCTGCTGGTGTGGCGGGTACGCTGCGCCAGTGGGTGGTCGGTGGCGCAGACAAAACACAGCCGGTCGCGCCATAGCTCTACCACGTGAAGCTGTTCAACGGGGTGGGGGGCGAGAGTGACTATTGCCATCTCCAGCGTGCCGTCGACCACGCCTTGGTAGGCTAGCTCTGAGTCCAGAAAGTGCAGGTCTAACGCCACTTCCGGGTGGCGATGCGTGTATTGTTTTAAAAGCGGCGGGAGACGGTGCAGGCCGATGTGGTGACTGGTGGCTAGCATTAGCTTACCGCCTACTTGGCCGGAAAGATTGGCGAGTGCTCGGCGGCTGTCTTCCACGGTAAACAGTATGTGCTGTGCTTTGGGAAGTAATACATTGCCCGCTTCGGTCAGCGCAATACGCCGCCCGATGCGGTCAAATAACCGGGTGCCAAGTTGGTCTTCCAGAGTAGCGATGCGTTTGCTTACTGCAGGCTGCGTTAAATACAACTGTTCCGCCGCGCGGGAAAAGCTCTGGGTTTCGGCAACAGCCAGAAATGCTTGCAGGCTTTGAGTATCCACTTGCGACTCCCTGAACAGGTATTTATCACTAGGTATTTAATAGGTGCTACTGAATAAGCATTCCAGTTTGGAATCTAATCTATGAATAACATGAATTGCTTTTATGCGCGACTCGCGTGACACTGCCCATATAGTCACATAAGCAGCACGTAGAGGCTGCCATACCGAACTAGCAGGGCAATGCCCAGGAGAGCAACATGTCAGGTCAAACGCTTTACGACAAACTCTGGAATCAACATTTGGTGAAACAGCGTGACGACGGCACGGCGTTGATCTACATCGATCGTCAGTTGCTTCACGAAGTCACCTCGCCCCAGGCGTTTGAAGGACTGCGCCTGGCTAATCGCAAGCTCTGGCGTTTAGATGCTAACTTGGCAACGCCTGACCACAACGTGCCTACGACGGTAAAAGAGCGCGCTGAAGGCAATAGCGGTATTAAAGACCCCGTGTCGTTAATCCAAGTACAAACCTTGGACGATAACTGCCTTGAGTACGGCATTGAAGAGTTCAAAATCAACGACCCGCGCCAGGGTATCGTGCACGTGGTAGGCCCAGAGCAGGGCGCAACGTTGCCCGGTATGACCGTAGTGTGCGGCGACTCCCACACCGCTACCCACGGTGCGTTTGGTGCCTTGGCCCATGGTATTGGCACCTCAGAAGTTGAACACGTTATGGCGACCCAGTGCTTGCTGGCGCAAAAAATGAAGAACATGCAGGTGCGCGTGGAAGGCGAGCTTGGCCTGGGCGTGACCGCTAAAGACGTGGTGTTGGCGATTATTGGCAAGATTGGCACCGCTGGTGGTACGGGCTATGCCATTGAGTTTGCCGGTAGTGCGATTGAGTCGCTCTCTATGGAAGGCCGCATGACCGTATGCAACATGGCCATTGAAGCGGGTGCCCGTGTGGGCCTGATTGCCGTCGATGACACGACGGTTGATTATCTGGCCGAGCGTCCCTTTGCGCCCACCGCAGAGCAGTGGGAAGCCGCCGTAGCCGACTGGCGCACTCTGGTTTCCGATGCCGACGCGCAGTTCGATAAAGTGGTCACTCTGCAAGCTGAAGAGATCGAGCCCCAGGTCAGTTGGGGGACTAGCCCGGAAATGGTCACCGGTATTTCCGGCCAAGTGCCAGACCCCCAAGCCGCGCTGGATGACACCGTGCAGCGCAGCCATGCGCGTGCCCTCGAATATATGGGCTTGCAGGCAAACCAGAAAATTACCGATATCAAGCTCGATAAAGTATTTATCGGCTCCTGTACTAACTCGCGTATCGAAGATTTACGCGAAGCGGCCAAGGTAGCGAAAGGCAATAAAGTCGCTGGCTCGATTAAGCTTGCCATGGTGGTGCCGGGTTCTGGTTTGGTGAAACGCCAGGCAGAAGCAGAAGGCTTAGATAAAATCTTTATTGAAGCTGGCTTTGAGTGGCGTGAGCCGGGTTGTTCAATGTGCTTGGCAATGAATGCCGACAAGTTGGGCGCTGGTGAACACTGTGCATCAACGTCTAACCGCAATTTTGAAGGTCGCCAGGGTTACGGTGGTCGCACACATCTGGTGAGCCCTGCGATGGCCGCGGCGGCAGCGATTGCTGGTCACTTTGTTGATGTACGTACCTTACCCGCTAACGACACTAGCCACGCGCAGGAGGCCTAAGCCATGAAAAAGTTTGAACGTTTAGAAGGAATCGTAGCGCCGCTTGACCGTGCTAATGTCGATACCGATCTGATTATTCCGAAGCAGTTTTTGAAGTCGATTAAGCGCACTGGCTTTGGCGTGAACCTGTTTGATGAACTGCGCTACCTGGATGAAGGCCAGCCAGGACAAGACTGTTCGCAGCGCCCGCTGAACCCAGATTTTGTCTTGAACCAACCGCGTTACCAAGGTGCTGAAGTGTTGCTGGCGCGCCGCAACTTTGGCTGTGGTAGTTCTCGTGAGCACGCCCCGTGGGCGCTGGAAGATTTTGGTTTTAAAGCGGTGATTGCGCCAAGCTTTGCCGATATTTTCTACAACAACGCTTTTAAAAACGGCATTCTGCTGATTACCTTGGAAGAAGACGTTGTTGACCGCCTGTTTACGGAAGTGGCAGGCAGCGAAGGCTATCAATTAGACGTAGATTTAGAAAACCAACGGGTCATTACACCCAGTGGCGAAATTCTCGAATTTGAAGTCGATGAGTTTCGCAAGCACTGCCTGCTGAACGGTCTGGACGATATTGGTATTACCCTGCAGGACGAAGACGCTATTCGCGCGTTTGAAGAAAAACATCGCCAGCAGCGCCCGTGGTTATTCCGTCAGCCTGCGTAAGTGTTCATTCACCTTTAACGTTTGAAATGTTAAGGAAATTGCATGACTCATAAGGTATTACTGCTGCCGGGTGATGGTATTGGCCCTGAAATTGCGGCTCAGGCGGCCCGCTTGCTGAAGGCCTGCCAGGAAGCTGGTTTGGATATCGACGTCGAAGAAGGCCTTGTCGGTGGCTCTGCTTACGATGTTCACGGTGAGCCACTGCCTGCTGAAACGCTAGAAAAAGCCAAGGCAGCCAGTGCTATTTTGCTGGGCGCTGTTGGTGGCCCTAAATGGGATACACTCGAAGACCTTTCCAAGCGTCCTGAAAAAGGCCTGTTAGGTCTGCGGAAAAACTTAGGTTTGTTCGGCAACCTGCGTCCGGCCATGCTTTATCCGCAGTTGGCTAGCGCCTCTAGCTTGAAGCCGGAGTTAGTGGCTGGGCTGGATATTATGATTGTCCGCGAGCTTACCGGTGGCATTTATTTCGGCCAGCCACGTGGCATTGAAGAGCGCAACGGCGAGCGGGTGGGTTTTAACACCTACATCTACTCTGAAAGCGAAATTGAGCGCATTGGTCGCGTCGCCTTTGAAATGGCTCAGAAGCGTGGCAAAAAACTCTGCTCGGTGGATAAAGCCAACGTGTTGGAAGTCACTATTCTGTGGCGTGAAGTGATGGAGCGTTTGGCACCGGAGTACCCGGATGTTGAGCTTTCCCATATGTACGTGGATAACGCCGCCATGCAGCTGGTGCGCGCGCCGAAACAGTTTGATGTGGTAGTGACGGGCAACATGTTTGGCGATATTCTTTCCGATGCCGCTGCCATGCTTACCGGCTCTATCGGAATGTTGCCTTCAGCATCGCTAAACGAGAGTGGGCAGGGCATGTACGAGCCTTGCCACGGTAGCGCGCCGGATATCGCTGGGCAGAATATTGCTAACCCGTTAGCGATGATGCTGTCGGTCGCGATGATGTTACGCTATTCATTGAATGAAACCGCCATGGCTGAGCGCATTGAAGCCGCTGTTGGCAGTGTGTTGGATGATGGCTTGCGTACTGCTGACATCGCCTCTGAAGGGACGCGACGTGTCTCTACCGATGAGATGGGTGATGCCGTATTGGCGGCCTTCGCAAAAAATTAAATTATGTATAAAGCGTGCTAACTAATTGACGCTGAAAGGTATTAACAGTCGGCCACCCTGGGGGTGGCCGACGTTGTGTCTAATATTTGTGTATAATATCGCTCTCATTCTTAGTTGGAGGACTTCACATGTTGAAAGTCGGTTTCGTGGGATGGCGTGGCATGGTTGGCTCAGTGCTGATGCAGCGCATGCAGGAAGATGGTGATTTTAACGGTATTGAACCGGTATTTTTCACCACCTCCCAAGTTGGTCAGCCTGGCCCCGATATCGGCGTGGACGTGCCTCCACTGAAAGATGCGTTTGATATTGATGCGTTAAAAGCACTGGACGTGGTGGTGACCTGTCAAGGTGGCGACTATACCAAGCCGGTTTATAAAGACTTACGTGAGGCGGGCTGGAAAGGCTACTGGATTGATGCGGCCAGCACCCTGCGTATGGAAGACGAAGCGACCATTATTCTGGATCCGGTCAATCGTAAGGTGATCGATAACCAGTTAGCGAAGGGTGCTAAAACCTTTGTCGGCGGCAACTGCACCGTGAGCCTGATGCTGATGGGCTTGGGTGGCTTGTTCGAAGCAGACATGGTCGAGTGGATGACCTCCATGACGTACCAAGCAGCTTCCGGCTCAGGCGCCAAGCACATGCGCGAGCTGTTGAACCAGATGGGTCAACTACGCGACAGCGTAGGCGAAGAGCTTAAAGATACCTCTAGCGCGATTCTGGATATCGACCGTAAAGTGACGGCTGCGATGCGCAGTGGTGACTTCCCCACGGATAATTTCGGTGCGCCGTTAGCGGGTAGCTTGCTGCCATGGATCGATACCAAGCTTGATAACGGCCAAAGCCGTGAAGAGTGGAAGGGCAGCGTTGAGACTAACAAGATCTTAGGTTTGCAAAATAACCCGATCCCCATCGATGGCCTTTGCGTGCGCATCGGTGCAATGCGTTCTCACAGCCAAGCGTTCACTATTAAGCTGAAGCAGGATGTGCCGCTTGACGAGATTGAAGATCGCATTGCTAAGCATAATGAGTGGGTTCAACTGATCCCGAACGACAAAGACGCTACAGTTGCTGGCCTAACGCCCGCTGCTGCGACTGGCACGCTGCAAGTACCGGTCGGTCGTCTACGCAAGCTGAATATGGGCGGTGAATACTTGTCAGCCTTCAGTGTTGGTGACCAGTTGTTATGGGGTGCTGCCGAGCCGCTCAAGCGTATGCTGAAGATCTTACGCGAGCAGTAGAGCACGCCACGCTTAAATAAAGGCGTTGATAAAAACGGGAAGCTGTTCGCAGCTTCCCGTTTTTTTATTCTCTGGGTGTGGTAAAAAGGAGGCAGAGTGTGATTTTGCTAAGTAAATGTAAGAAAGTGTGGCTTGGCCGCGACCAAATAAAAGGCAGCAGAGGCCTTTATGAGAAAACAGTTAACAGGGATGTTGGGGCTATCGCTGAGCGCTATTAGCCCGCTGGCAGTGGCGCTTGGGTTGGGCCAGGCAACGGTAAGTTCGCCGTTAGATGCGCCGCTTGAGGCCACTGTGCCGCTTCAGGAAAGCGAGCGCTTCGCACTGAGTGATTTACGTGTCGACCTGGCAAACGAATCGGCGTTTAGAGCGCTGGGGTTGGAGTGGACACCCCTTACGGCAAGTATCAGTGTTCAGGTTCAAGAGCAGCCAGCTGGGCATCGACTTTTGCTGCGCTCTTCCCAGGCAGTTCATGAGCCATGGTTGGATCTACTGTTAACGATTTCTTCGCCAGAAGGGCGGCAGACGCGCGCTTTAACGCTGTTGTTTGATCCACCCGAATACGCGTTAGGTAGCCCTGTTGACGCCATTGGCTCGGCCGAAGCGACCAGCAGCGCAGCCGCTTCTATGGCATCGGCCGCCCGCGATATTGTCTACGTAGCCAGTGGCGATACTCTTTGGAGCGTTGCCGCAAGGGTGAAGCCAGCCGATGTAACCATTCAACAAATGATGACGGCGCTCGTAGCCGCTAATCCTGCTGCGTTTCCCACTGGCAATGTAGATGAACTCCGTGCAGGCCAGACGCTCAATATCCCTACCCGTCAACAGGTTACGTCACGAACGTCCAGCAATGCTGCCCCGGCGATTCAAGCGATGCGTCAGCCTGTAGACCGTCAGGTTGAGCCCCAAGAAAAATCTGAAAGCCTTAGCGATTCGAGCATGGAGCAGGTGGGCGAGCCAACCCTGGAAAGTGTCGACCAAGGCACTAATCCATCTCCGCAAACATCCGATACTGTCGCCATCGAACAAGTGCTCGCTGAACAGCTGTTGGAGGGTCAGGATAGGCTGCTAGCGGCGCTTGACGAGCGCGAAGAAATGCATGATGAGCTAGCGGTGCTGCGTCAAGAGGTGGCGTCGCTAACCCAAGCATTAAGCGCTTCTCAGCGCGAGCTTCAGCAAGCTCAAGAAATGTCTGATGCGCTGGCGGGGAGTGCCGCGCTGATGGCAAACAGCCATACAGCTAACGAGGTGCCTAACCTGAACCGTTCGCAGAGTGCGTCAGACACGCTTGTTGAGCGCATTACTGCCTATCAATGGCCGCTTGCTAGCACTGCGTTAGCGGTTTTGTTGGGGGCGCTAGTATGGTCTCGCAGACGTCGCGAACGGCAGTGGGAAGATGTTCCGCCCACTTCCTCAGTTTATAACGCTGATACGATGCCACCTGCTACGTCTTCACCTACTACGTCTTCACCTACTACGCCTTCTGCTACTACTGAGCCACCAGCGCGGGATTCATCAACGGCCGATACAGTACCAGCTAACAGTGAGCCAGTACCGATAGTTGAGGCCGAACGGCAGGAGACGTCTTCACCTCCAGGCGTGGGACGCAACCAATATAGAGGAAAGAGCGTCGAGGGACGCTGGGAAGTCGAAGAGGTGGCATTTGAGCCTCGACGTCGGGATAATGGCACACCCTAACTATCTTCTATGTGACGTGGCTTCATGACGCTGTTTTACCATTTTGACGAAACAAAGCCCCTAACGGGGCGCCTAGCGATGGGCATTGAATATGATGGTACGCGCTTTTGCGGCTTTCAGCGTTTGAAGCATGCAGCTTCTGTTCAGCAAGCAGTGGAGGATGCGTTGGATAAAGTGGCCAGCGCGCCAGTGCGTATTCATGCCAGTGGTCGAACCGATTCTGGCGTGCATGCCACACGTCAGATCATCCATTTTGACCCGCCTGTTCAGCGTTCTGAAAAAGCCTGGATTTTTGGCAGTAATACCAATCTTCCTAGAGACGTCGCTGTGCGCTGGGTAAAACCTGTGTCCGATGATTTTCACTCCCGCCTGGGCGCACTTGGGCGTCGCTATCGTTATATTTTGTTGAATCAAATTAGCCGTCCGGTGTTAGAGCGCCACAACGTAACCTGGTGTCGAGATCCGCTAGATGCCGATGCTATGCATCGGGCGGCACAGGCTTTAGTAGGCGAACATGACTTCAGCAGCTTTCGAGCGGCGGGCTGCCAGTCCAAAACGCCTTGGCGGCAAATGCACTTTGTAGAAGTGAAACGCTATGGGCCAATAGTGGTCATTGATATTCAGGGCAATGCTTTTTTGCACCACATGATTCGCAATATTGCAGGGGCGCTGGTCAGCGTAGGGCGCGGCTCACAAGATGAAGGGCACATTGCGCGCTTGCTGGCACTGAAGAATCGCCGAAAAGGCGATGTCACTGCACCAGCCTGTGGCCTTCATTTCGTAGACTCACTTTATGACGAACGATTTGATCTGCCCAAAGAGCCGTTAGGCCCCAACCTGCTCGCATTTACCGGTGAGTGGACCGGGGAGCGTCAGTTACCTGATAATCCGCGCATTGCCGCACGGCGCAAGTTGACGTTTAAGAGTCAGACGCCTTTAAACCAAGAGTCAGCGCCTTCAGAGCAGCAGGAGACCCCATTATGAACGCGCGTTCTGGTCGTACGCGGATTAAATTTTGTGGCTTAACTCGCCATGAGGATGTCGCGCTGGCAGCATCGCTTGGTGTGGACGCGCTTGGCTTCGTGATGTGGCCTAAGAGCGCCCGCAGCATAACGCCTGCTGTGCTGGAAGAGTTGGCAGTGGAAGTACCTGCCTTTGTGACGCGAGTGGGATTGTTTGTTAATCAGCCCGCTGAATTCATTGAGCAGTGCTTACCTTACTTGGATTTAATTCAGTTTCATGGTGATGAGCCAGCCTCGTTCTGTCAGCAGTTTGGACGGCCTTGGATTAAAGCACTTCGCATGCGTGATGATATCGACCTGCACCAGGCGGCGGCTGACTACTCGCTTGCACAGGCGCTGCTATTAGATGCCTATCGACCTGGTATCCCAGGGGGAACGGGAGAGACGTTTGATTGGTCTAGAATCCCCGCAACCTTAGAAAAACCTGTTATCCTGGCTGGTGGGTTAACGGCTGATAATGTGGCTTCTGCGGTTAACCAAGTAATGCCTTATGCTATTGATGTCTCTGGTGGTATAGAAATATCTCATGGCATAAAAGATGCCGAGTTAATGGCATCTTTTGTTCAAAATGTGGCGTTAGCCAGCGCCCATTAAGCTCATTGCGTAGCGTACCCAGCAGGGTGACTACGCCTCATTGTTAGTTCATTTATTGTTTGCCTGTTCTGGCGATCTTGTGAGGTATGCCTGTGACTGTCTCAGCGACTGAAACCAAGTTCAGCGACCTGACCCGAATGCCGGATGCCCGTGGTCATTTTGGCCCCTACGGCGGCCGGTTTGTGTCGGAAACCCTGAGCTTTGCCCTGGAAGAGTTAGAGCAGACCTACCTGAGTCTGCGTGATGATCCCGATTTCCAGGCTGAGTTTGACCGTGATCTTGCCCATTATGTGGGGCGTCCATCGCCGCTTTACCATGCAGAGCGTTGGTCACAGTCGCTAGGTGGTGCGCAAATTTGGTTGAAGCGTGAAGACTTAAATCACACCGGTGCTCATAAGGTTAATAACACCATTGGCCAAGCGCTATTAGCCAAAAAAACCGGCAAGCCCAGGGTTATTGCTGAAACCGGAGCAGGCCAGCACGGTGTTGCTACGGCGACTGTGGCAGCTCGCTTAGGCCTGGAGTGTGACGTTTATATGGGGGCGGCAGACGTTCAGCGCCAGAAGCTGAACGTTTATCGTATGCGCCTATTGGGCGCGCGCGTAATCCCGGTCGAGTCAGGCACTCGTACGCTTAAAGACGCAATGAATGAAGCCTTGCGTGACTGGGTCACCAACGTTGATAACACGTTCTACATTATTGGCACTGTAGCGGGTCCGCACCCTTATCCGCAGTTGGTGCGTGATTTCAACTCGGTCGTGGGGCGTGAAGCGCGCCAACAGTCATTAGCGCAAATTGGGCGCCTGCCAGACGCGCTGATTGCCTGTGTGGGCGGTGGTTCTAACGCCTTGGGCCTATTCTACCCCTTCGTCGAAGATGATGCGGTGGCGATGTACGGTGTCGAAGCCGGTGGCGATGGTATCGAAACAGGCCGACATGCCGCGCCGCTTTCGACGAATGCGCCGCGTGGTGTTTTGCATGGCAACCGAACTTACTTGATGTCTGACGAAGCGGGACAAGTGTCAGACACGCACTCGATTTCTGCTGGCCTCGACTACCCAGGGGTTGGGCCTGAACACGCGCTATGGAAAGATGTTGGGCGAGTTAACTACGTAGCCGCAAACGATAAAGAAGTGCTGGAAGCGTTTCGTGAACTGACGCACATGGAAGGGATTATGCCAGCATTGGAATCCGCCCATGCGCTTGCTCATGCGAAGGTGCTGGCACCGACCATGCGCCCTGACCAGCATATCGTGGTCAACCTTTCTGGTCGTGGTGATAAAGATATCATGACCGTTGCGAACATCGATGGCATTGAGTTTTAAGGGCTAGCATGAACCGTATTGACCAGCGTTTTTCCGAATTAAAAGAGCAGGGTCGTAAGGCCCTGATTCCTTATATTACCGCCGGCGACCCTGCGCCTCAGTACACCGTGGGCTTTATGCATGCCCTAGTAGAGGCGGGGGCTGATATTATTGAGCTTGGCGTGCCGTTTTCAGACCCAATGGCCGATGGCCCGGTGATTCAAAAGGCCTGTGAGCGAGCGCTTAAGCAAGGCACTCGCTTGGTTGACCTGCTGGATATGGTCGCTGAGTTCCGCCAAGTGGATGCTAAAACGCCTATCGTGTTGATGGGGTATCTCAATCCGATAGAGCGGATTGGCTATGAAACGTTTGCTGATAAAGCGGCAAGCGTTGGCGTCGATGGCGTGCTCGTGGTAGATATGCCGCCTGAAGAGGCTGATGAGCTTGGCCCGCTGTTAAAAGCTCGCGATTTAGCAGCGATTTTCTTGGTTGCGCCTACCACTTCCAATGCTCGTGCCGCTACAATATGCGCCCACGGTGAGGGCTATCTCTATTATGTTTCGCTTAAGGGCGTTACCGGTGCTGCTACACTCAATGCTGACGATGTGGCAGAGCATCTCGCGCCCTTGCGCGAAATGACCGATTTGCCATTATGTGTTGGCTTCGGTATCCGCGATGGTGTGACCGCCGCTGAAGTGGCGAAAGTCGCTGATGGTGTGATTGTTGGCAGTGCGCTAGTGAACCGCATTGCAGAGAGCGTTGACGCACCTGAAACCATTGCTGGTCAGCTTAAAAGCGTGTTGGGCGACATGCGCACCGCGATGGATGCCTAAGCGTATCCCCTCATCGTCTACACTGAATTGATTGACGACACTCATCAAGCTTGGCGTTGCTAAGCATGACGTATACGGAAACTTTTTGATATGAGCTGGTTAGACAAGATTGTGCCCTCCATGGGGCGTATCCAGCGTAAAGACCGTCGCGCCAGCGTGCCCGATGGCCTCTGGCGTAAATGTCCCAAGTGCGAAGCGGTTCTCTACCTCCCTGAGCTTGAGAAGCACCACAGCGTCTGCCCCAAGTGCGACCACCATTTACGGTTGACCGCGCGTAAACGTTTGGACTGGTTTTTGGATAAAGAGAATCGCCAAGAGATCGCGGCTGAGATTGAGCCTAATGATCGCTTGAAATTTCGCGACTCTAAAAAATACAAAGACCGCTTAACGGCTGCCCAAAAAGAGACCGGTGAAAAAGATGCGCTGGTTGCTATGCGTGGCGAGCTAGACGGGCTTCCGGTTGTAGCTGTTGCGTTTGAATTTACCTTCATGGGTGGCTCAATGGGGGCGGTTGTGGGCGAGAAGTTTGTCCGCGCGGCAACCATTGCCCTTGAAGAGCGACTTCCGCTGATCTGCTTTGCCGCTTCTGGTGGGGCACGGATGCAAGAAGCACTGTTTTCACTCATGCAGATGGCCAAAACCTCGGCAGCGCTTGAAAAGCTTAAGCAGTCGGGTGTGCCTTACATTTCTGTGCTGACAGATCCAGTGTTTGGCGGGGTATCCGCGTCGCTAGCGATGCTGGGCGATCTAAACATCGCCGAGCCCAACGCCTTGATTGGTTTTGCTGGCCCGCGCGTTATTGAGCAAACTGTTCGTGAAACGCTGCCGGAAGGTTTTCAGCGCAGTGAATTTCTACTGGAGCACGGCACCGTTGACATGATTGTGCATCGCCATGATATGCGTGTTCGTGTTGGTGGTGTGCTGCGTAAGCTGACGCATAATATCGCGCTGCCTGCCGAGAGCGATGTTAGTGACGATGCATCGATTGACGAGCCGTTGGTTGATGAAGCGCCAATAGCCGATGCTGTAGATGTAGCAGGTGCGGATACGCCTGAAACGCATAGCGAAGCCAGTACCGTTCAGAGCGACGATTCGAACCGCAATGTCTAAGTCTATAGCCCCTGACTCTTTAGCTTCTGACGCTGTAACTCCGGAGTCTTTAGCCGAATGGCTGCACTACCTTGAAACCCTACATCCTGTAGGGATTGATATGGGGCTTGAGCGCGTAGCAGAAGTTGCCAAACGCATGGGGTTGCTAAGCCGACCGATTGCAACACAGGTAATTACGGTGGCTGGTACCAATGGCAAGGGGTCGACCCTTGCCATGATGGATGCTATCGCTCGCAGTCACGGTTTACATGTTGGGACTTATACTTCGCCCCACCTAGTGCACTATAACGAACGCGTGACGATCAATGGTGACTATGCTGACGACCAGCGGCTAATGACTGGTTTCTCTCGCGTAGAGGACGCTAGGCTACAAGCGCCTGAAATTAGCTTAACCTATTTTGAGGCGGGCACGCTCTGTGCCCTCTGGTGCCTAGCACAGGAAAACCTCGATTTAGCGCTGCTCGAAGTTGGTCTGGGTGGGCGATTAGATGCCGTCAATATTATTGACGCAGACGTTGCTATTGTGACCACGATTGCTCAGGATCATGCCAATTTTTTGGGATCTGATATTGCCCAGATCGGCCGCGAAAAAGCTGGCATCTTTCGTGCTGCAAAGCCCGCGGTATTAGGCAGTCGACTGCTTCCCAGTAGTGTCGCAGCGGCTGCCGATGCGATTGCCGCTCCTGTTTACTGCCTTGGTGAGGCTTTTAGTCACTCCATTGATGATAATGCTGCTGCTGATGCCGCAGATAGCCCATCTGAATGGAGCTGGAGTGGGCTGAGCTGTCAGGGAGATGCTATTTCCATCGCTGACCTTCCTGATCCTGGTTTGCCGATTGATAATGCCGCAACGGCCCTCCAAGCATTGATCCTTAGCGGGTTAGTGGTGAATGCAGACGCATGTCGTCGGGCGTTTCATGAGGTGCAAGTGCCAGGGCGTATGCAGTGGATAGGACAGTGGTGCCTGGATGTTGGGCATAATCCTCATGCAGCCGATTATGTCGCTAGACGACTCCCATTGGTGCCTGCAGGTGGTCGGCAGTGGGCGCTGATCGGCATGCTAAATGATAAAGACGCTGATGGTGTTATTAGCGCTTTGCTACCCCGCATTACTGACTGGGTATGCGTGACGTTGGAAGGGGAGCGTGGTCGGTCAGCTGACGGACTGGCGGCGCGTATCACATCTCTGGGTGGGCGTGTACATCGTTGCGCCAGTTCCCCAGAGGCTGGAGTGCAGATAATGGCTGAGCAGTTGGCACCCTCCGACCGGGTGTTAGTTACCGGCTCGTTTTTTACAGTTGCGGCCTTGTTGGAAATAACACTGCCGCAAGCTTAATCGGCCTAACCGTTGTGCTCGCTAAGCTTGATGGAGAGGGATATGAAATACGGTAAAACGGAACGCATCAGTGGTATTGTCATTTTACTCGCGTTGCTGGCGATTTTCGTGCCGTGGTTGATGAGTGATCCTGCTCCCCGAGAAGAGCGCCCTCAGCCTACGTTTGTTATTGAACGGCCTGTTGAGGCAACACAGCAAGATGTTCCGGTTCCGCAAATGCCGTCATCTATCAACACGTCCTCAAGTGAAGGTCGTTCTGTAGATAGCGCGGCCAATAGTGTGCCAATTGATGCCAATCCAAGGCAGCCACAAACCGATCAAGCCAGTAGTTCTAATGCTCAGAGTGCTGGAGCAGATGATCCAATTGCTGAGTTAATGGCTGCCAATAACCGTAATAACGCGTCTACCAGCTCTTCTAACACATCATCGAATGCTGCTGGCCCAACATCTTCTTCCCAAGGCGAGTGGGCCGTTCAAGTGGGCAGCTTTGGTGATGCGGGTAACGCAAAGCGGCTAAGCGATCAGCTTTCTCAGGCGGGGTTTAGCACCTATCTACGCGAGCGTGATAATAACCTCACCTCTGTTTATGTTGGACCATATGCGACGTCTGAAGACGGCGAGTCTGCGATGGCGATTATTAAACAGCGTGCCAATGTACAGGGCCTGTTAGTGCGAGTGAGAAATTAACTTATGGCACTTACTTGGATAGACGCGCTTTTCCTGGCGGTGTTGGCACTTTCCATGCTGGCCGGCTTTATGCGCGGATTTGTCAGGGAAGCTCTTGGGCTGGCCGCATGGGTAGTCGCATTGTTGGTAGCGCGCGTCTTGGCAGAGCCGGTAGCGGATCTAATGAGCGGGTTCATCGACAGTTTCGATGCGCGCTTAGTGTTGGCATTTATTTTAGTGATTTTTGCGGTCATTTTACTTTGCGGGATTGTGATCCGCCTTGTTCATGCGGCGGTAGAGTGGGTCGGTATGGGGTTGCTTAACCGCTTTGCGGGAGCTGCCTTTGGGCTTGCTCGTGGCGCTGTCATTTTATTGGTGGCAACCGTCCTTATTACACTAACGCCCTTGGCTGAGTTACAGGCTTGGCAAGAGGCTGAGCTACGGCCGACGTTTATTGAGCTGCGCGATTGGGCGGTAAGCCAGTTAGATCAATGGGAACGGGAGCTACCGCAAGCACCTGACTCGCTCCGCGATATTTCGTTGCCAGATTTCGGCGCTCAGGAAGAGCCAGTTCCACAGTCTTTTACGCCAACATCTGAAAATGGTGGCCAGTGAGTGCGCTGTTTAATGATGGCGCGACGTGATGTTTAGTTAGTAATACAGTTAGCTGCTGTCTACCAATGCCCGCTTTTGCGACCGAGAAATAGGCAGTGGCTTACATTCGTTTGATGAACGTACGGGTTTGCTACGGTGAACCATGGCACTAAAGCGAGGTAACTTGAATGTGCGGTATAGTGGGCCTTCTGGCCAAGCAGGCGGTAAATCAGGGAATCTATGATGCTCTGACCGTACTTCAGCATCGGGGTCAGGACGCTGCCGGCATGATGACTTGGAGCGAGGGACGCTTCCTACTGCGCAAGAGTAATGGGCTGGTTCGAGATGTGTTCCATACCCGCCACATGGCTCGCCTAAAAGGTAACCTTGGCATTGGTCACGTGCGTTATCCAACCGCAGGTTCCTCTAGCGAAGCTGAGTCTCAGCCGTTTTATGTCAACTCCCCCTACGGTATTGCGCTGGCTCACAACGGTAACCTGACTAACTCTGATCAGTTAAAGCAAGAACTTTTCTCGACGGACCTTCGTCACATCAATACCAGCTCTGATTCTGAAGTGTTGCTAAACGTGTTTGCCCATGAGTTGGGTAAACAGGGTTTGCACCTGGAAGCCGAGGACATTTTTGATGCCGTTCGTAGAGTGCACCGGCGCTGCAAAGGCGGCTACGCGGCGGTCGCGATCATTAACGGTTTTGGTATGGTGGCATTTCGGGATCATCATGGCATTCGTCCTGTAGTGTTTGGAACTCGCCAAAGTGACGAGGGGCAGGAGGTCATGATTGCTTCGGAATCTGTCGCCTTAGATGTCGGCGGCTTTGAGCTGGAGCGTGACCTTTCGCCCGGTGAAGCGATTTTTGTCGACATGCAGGGGCAGATTCATACTCAGGTGTGTGCTGATCGACCTGTGCTGCGTTCCTGTATTTTTGAGCATGTCTATCTTGCGCGCCCCGACTCTATTCTTGATGGTGCCTACGTGTATGGCACTCGTATGCAGATGGGGCGCAAGCTTGGCGACCGCATTCTTAATGAATGGCCTGATCACGATATTGACGTTGTTATACCAATTCCCGATACGTCGCGCACTTCTGCCCTTGAGATGGCGCAGCACTTAGGGGTGACCTATCGCGAAGGGTTTATGAAGAACCGCTATATTGGCCGCACGTTTATTATGCCGGGCCAAACGCAGCGTAAAAAATCGGTGCGTCAAAAACTGAATGCCATTGATGTCGAATTCAAAGGCAAAAATGTGCTGCTGGTGGATGACTCTATCGTGCGTGGAACCACCTGTAAGCAGATTATTCAGATGGCGCGCGATGCAGGGGCCCGTAAAGTGTATTTCGCCTCAGCTGCTCCGCCCGTTCGCTACCCTAATGTCTATGGCATTGATATGCCTGCGGCAAAAGAACTGATTGCGCATGGCCGCACAGAAGAAGAGGTTGGTCAGCTGATTGGTGCGGATCGAATTTTCTATCAAGACCTGGATGATTTGAAAGCGGCTTGCCGTGAGGTTAATCCTGAAATGGATGAGTTTGACTGCTCTGTCTTCGACGGCAACTATGTCACTGGTGACATTGATGATGCCTACTTGGCGGTGCTTGAAGCGAGTCGTAATGACGCAGCCAAAGATCAAAGTGCGGGTGATCATGCGCTAGTGGGTATGCATAACCAAGATGATGACGATCTTGACGACTAATGCCGCGGATTAATAGCTCGTATTACAACTTTTATTGACGTTTTAAAGGTGCTCAGCCATGCATGATAATAGTCACCAGGATGATTGGTCGCTAGAGACCCTTGCCATTCGCGCGGGCCATCACCGTACGTTTGAGCAAGAGCATGCCGAGCCCATTTTTCCCACTTCAAGCTTTGTTTACGAAAGCGCGGCTGAAGCCGCGCGCAAGTTTGGGGGGCAGGAACCGGGCAACGTCTATTCACGCTTTACTAATCCTACTGTGCATACGTTCGAGCGCCGTTTGGCGGCGCTTGAAGGTGGTGAGCGGTGCGTGGCAACAAGTTCGGGTATGTCGGCCATTTTATCGACGGCGTTGGCACTGCTAAGTGCTGGCGATGAAATCGTTGCATCGCGCTCGCTGTTTGGTTCTACCGTGAGTTTGTTTGACAAATATCTGGGCAAATTTGGCATCACGACTCGTTATGTAGAGCTATCAAACGTTTCTGCCTGGGAAGAGGCCATCGGCCCAAATACCAAGCTGTTGTTTGCGGAAACACCGTCCAACCCGCTGTCTGAAGTCGCGGATATTCCAGCATTAGCCGAACTTGCTAAGCGAAGTGGTGCATTGTTGGCGATTGATAACTGCTTCTTAACACCGGCACTTCAGCAGCCAATTGCGCTTGGCGCTGACTTAGTCATCCATTCTGCAACGAAGTATCTGGATGGCCAGGGACGTGCTATTGGTGGCGCGGTGGTTGGTAAACACGACGTGCTGGAAGAAGTGTTTGGCGTGGTACGTACTTGCGGGCCTTGCCTGAGTCCCTTTAATGCGTGGATTTTCACCAAAGGTCTGGAAACCTTATCGTTGCGCATGAAAGCACATTGCGAGAATGCGCTGACTTTGGCGCTCTGGCTAGATCAACACCCGGCCGTTAATAAAGTGCACTACAGTGGCTTAGAAGCCCATCCTCAGCATGCGCTTGCCAAAAAACAGCAGCAAGGGTTTGGTGCCGTATTGGGCTTTGAGGTGAAAGGTGGCCAGGAGGGAGCTTGGCAGGTCATTGACGCCACCAAAATGCTGTCTATAACGGGTAACCTCGGAGATGTTAAAACCACCATTACCCATCCAGCCACCACAACGCATGGACGGCTCTCCGATGTGCAGAAAGAAGCCGCAGGTATCGCCCCTGGGTTGATTCGCGTAGCGGTGGGGCTGGAAAGCCAGGCTGACATTCAGCGCGATCTTGCCGCTGGGTTGGATGCTTTGGCGGCCGGCTGAGCGATTCAAATAGCGTTTTGATAAGCCGGTCATTCGTGGCCGGTTTTTTTATTGCTTGCTTCGCTGACGGCGTTTTTGTAACTACAACATTTAGCAATGTTTTTAACAAACGTTTTTTACGAATGGTGTGTTCTGCTTTTTTCAGCAGTGTTTTGACCATTAAGACGGTATGCTTTAGGTAGAAATGTGCTTACAGCAGGCATGACCAATTGCTGTTTAGAACGAGGAAAGCAAGGATGTGGCGGAACACGCAGAGTGGATGGGGAGTCATTAGTATTGCTCTTCACTGGCTTAGTGCACTTACGATTGTGGGGTTGTTTGTTCTTGGCTGGTGGATGACAGATCTTGGTTACTACGATACATGGTATAACCAAGGGCCGTGGGTGCATCGCTCGATTGGTATCTTGTTGTTAATTGCTACCTTTGCTCGCTTGATATGGCGCTTAATTCAACCAACGCCTCATGCAGAGGGTAGTCGCTTTGAACGTCTAGCTGCCCATGCTGGCCACATAATGTTGTATGTCTTGTTATTGTTAGTGCTTGTTAGTGGCTATTTGATTTCTACCGCCAATGGGCGCGGAATTAGCGTGTTTGATTGGTTTGAAGTGCCGGCACTGCTTCACGGGCTTCCTGATCAAGCTAGTCTGGCAGGCGATGTTCACTGGTACAGCGCCCTGGCGCTTATGGTATTGGCCGCAGGGCACGCGCTAGCCGCGATGAAGCATCATTGGTGGGATCGCCACTCGACACTCGTGCGGATGGTTAATCCTGCTCATGGCCGCAAGCAATAATGGAATTTTTTTGTCCACTGCGCTGATAGTTTGCTCGTAGTGTTTATTAGGAAAATAAAGGAGATTTCCACGATGTTAAAGAAAACCGCTTTTGCTACTGCAATTGCCGCCGCTTCGCTAGCGACGTTCAGCCAAGCGCAAGCAGCAGAATATCAAATTGATACTGAAGGCCAGCACGCCTTTGTTCAATTCAAAATTAGCCACCTCGGCTTTTCCTATATTCTGGGTACTTTCGAAGAGTTTGACGGTCAATTTTCATATGACCCAGAGGATTTAGAAGCCTCTTCTGTAGAAATGGAAGTGCAGGTGGGCAGCCTGAACACTAATCATGCAGAGCGTGATCGTCACTTCTTAAGCAGCGATTTTCTTGATGCCGGCGAATTTCCTACGGCAACTTTCACTTCAACAGGTTTTGAATCAACGGGTGAAAATGAAGGCGTCGTAACCGGTGAGTTAACGCTTCATGGCGAGACACAGGAAATTGAAATGCCTGTTACCTTGATGGGCGAAGGTGATGACCCCTGGGGCAATTACCGTGCCGGTTTTGAAGGCAGCACCATGTTAACGCTGGGTGATTTCGGTATTGATATGAGTGACTTCCCAGAAGCGATGCACGAGCTGGAGCTTTACGTGACGTTTGAAGGCATTCGTCAGTAAGCGAGTGTAAGCAGAAAGCGCCATCACCCTTGCCTGGGTGGTGGCGCTTTTGCGTTGGGAGTTACCAGAAACAACTTACATCTCGTAGGTTGTAAGTATTGTTAACTAGGTAGCGTTCACCGTTATCTACTCTGTTTTGAGGATTTCTCTTTGGCAGCGGTCATTATGCAGCAACGCGAGCTGGCGATAACCTTATGGCGTCAAACGTGGCCGATGGCCATTGGCGTGTTGGCGCTATTGGGTTTCCAGCTTGTAGATAGTGCTTTTATTGCCCGTTTGGGAACAGCGCCCTTGGCCGCTCAGTCGTTTACCTTTCCTTTGTCCTTTCTGATTATTGGTATTCAAGTGGGAATGGGGATCGCGATTGCGGCGCTTATTTCCCGCGCCCTAGGCGCTGGAGAAGACGTTCGAGCGAAGCGGTTAAGCAGCCTTGTGCTAATTGCCGGTGGGCTTGTCATCGGCCTACTAGTCATCGCGCTTTGGTTTCTTCAAGTGCCCATATTTAGGCTGTTAGGTGCCGATGATAGCGCGCTGGTTTATATACGCGCTTACTGGGGGCCACAGCTATTTTCAGCTTGGCTAGGCGCGCTGCTCTATTTTATCTATAGCGTGTTTCGTGCTCACGGCGATACACGGCTGCCAGGTAAGATGATGGTGCTCAGTAGCCTTATTAACCTGGGATTGGACCCGCTATTTATTTTTGGTATTGGTTCTTGGCAGGGCTGGGGGCTAGCGGGCGCGGCTTGGGCGACCGCCATTGCATTTTTTGTGGGGCTGCTATTCAGCAGTATTAAACTAAAGCATCAAAAGTGGACGACGAATACCTCGCTATGGCAAGAAGCTAGGCGCTCGTGGCGGCTTTTTACCGGTATCGCTGCTCCCGCGATGGTTAGTCAGTTGATGCCGCCACTGGCGGCGATGTTGGCGATTGCGGCTGTTGCTAGCCTAGGAGATACCCAGGTGGCGGCTTGGGGGCTTGCCAGCCGCCTAGAAACGGTTTCGCTGATGGTGATATTGGCGATGACGATGTCGCTACCACCATGGCTTGGGCGTTGCTATGGGGCGGGCGACTGGGGACAGATTCAGCAGCTGATGCGCTTGGCAGTGAATGTCGCGTTGATATGGCAGCTTAGCCTGGGGCTGTTGCTGGCGCTGGCTTCACCCTGGGTGGCTATGGTGTTAGCCGGGAACCAGGAGGTGCAAAGTGAGCTCGCGCTGCTAATTCGCTTTTTGTTGCCAAGTTATGCTGCGCTGGGCGTGTGTATGCTGGTGGTGTCTGCAGGTAACGCGCTTGGCTGGCCACTTAGAGCAATGCTGCTTTCAAGCGCACGCTTGTTTATTTGCTATCTACCATGTTTATGGTTGGGTGCGCAGTTGTTTGGCTGGACAGGCTTAGCCGCTGGTGCGGCATTGGGTAACGTGTTGGCAGGTATGGTTGCTTGGATAGTGCTCAAGCGCATTTTATCCCGCCCGCATCGGCAGGCGGGATTCAGCAAGTAACCCAGTTTAGTGCTTCTTAGGGGCTTCCTGGAATGAGAAGTACATAAACAGTAATGCCATGCCCAAGTAACCCATGACAAATTCAGGCGCCGCGTTAAAGGCCAGTTTTGGGGCGTGCATCAGTCCTACAAATGAGAAGCCTGCCGCAATGGTGGCGAATGCGGCTGCACGCCGGAACTGATGGTCGATCACCGACACTGTCATTGCCCCTAGGAAGATGGCCATAAACATCGCACCTTGTCCCATGACAACAATGGCACTGGAAATATCGCTGACGACGTCACCAGCACCCCGGTTGAAGCGTGTCATCACGTAGTTGGCAAAGTAGGGCAGCATCGCCAGCGCAATGGCCGGGTAATAGCGGGTATCGTTCGCTTGAAACGCAGTGGCTATCATCGACATGCCGACAAATACCAAGATAGGGGCCACTACTGAGACCGGAATAATGGCCGCTAAGGCAGCGATCAGGCCAAACATGGTGGCGAGGGCATAAACGGCACCGTTTAAAATGCTGTAGCCTCGTCCTGCGCCCATCCATTTCGCGCCCACCGTTGCGATATAAACAGTTGTCGGGAATACGCCGCCAAATAGAGCGCCGATCATCGTGCCTGCTCCATCCACTGCCTGGCACTCACGCACATCGTATTTGTCGCCAGCCGCTTCCATCGCTTCAACGTTATTCATGGTTTCAATAGCGTTATAGAGGGTGATGGGGAGCACGACGGTAAGTACGGCCAGCATGCCGCTAAACAACAAGCCTAGCCCTTCATACCATGCCAAATTAGGCAGCAGGGGGTAGAAACCTAAATGTGTAAAAGCATCGCTAAAGCGTTCGCTGCCCGCATCGCCAATCAAATATGCCATCGCAGTACCGACCACAATGGCAAACAGCGATGTCGGTAGCTTAAACGGCATGCTGACGCGTGCCACAAGACCAACAATGATAATGCCGAGCACCAGAAGTCCAATGATAGGCATTTCCAAGGTTTTAAATAGCATCTCGCCGGCAATAAAGGTGAGTGCGACGCCAGCAACAGCGCCCAACATGGCGGCCCGTGGGAGGTGATACTGCACCCAGCGGCCAACGATGCTAATCAAGGCTTCTATTGCGCCACTAATAAAGCAGGCGGCCACGGCAACTTTCCAGGCTAACTCCGCGTCACCGGTTAACTGCTTGGCGGGGAGCAATACGCCGAATAGAAACACAAACATGACCGGCGTGGAGATGCCGTAGGAGAGCGCGGTGACATCACTGCGGTTTTCTTTTCGTGCGAGCCTAGCGGCACTCCATGCGTAATAAAAATTACCTGCCATGACTGCCACTGCGGCACCAGGCAACACCTGACCATACACAATGGATGTGGGGAACCCCATGCCCAGCATGGTAATTGCGATAATGACAAAGTTGGCAATATTGTTTTGAAACAGCGCGAAGAACGCGTCGGTGTCTTCTTTTTTGTACCACGGATAGTGAGTGCCGACAGCCGCCATGTTAGGCCTCTTAGTTATGGTGTGTTGTATACAAGGCTATGCTGAGTGTGCCGAAGATTTGACTGATCGGTCAAGCATTGCGTTGTAGCGGACGCCGCACGGGCGCCCCAGGCTCTGGCGGCAAGCGGGCAATTGTACATAACAATCGCTTGCCTGTTCAGTGGCTTATCTTCAATTCATCTACAAAAACGCCCAGGCAATTTGCCTGGGCGTTTTAGCTGTTGACTCTAAGGTTAACAACTCACTGGCTTTATTCGTTAACGGCAGCGATGGCCTTAGCGAGGTAAGGTAAATTCTCGTGTGAGAATCCTGCAACGTTGGCACGGCCAGAGCGCACCATGTAAATACCGAACTCATCACGCAGGCGGTCTACTTGCTCCGGAGTTAAACCGGTGTAAGAGAACATGCCGCGCTGTTCTGCAACGCATGCATACTTTTCAGCAAGGCCGTAAGGCTTGAGGGCTTCAGCGAAGTCGCGACGCAGCGTATTGATGCGATCACGCATTTCGGTCAGCTCTTCACGCCACATTGCAGACAGCTCAGCGTCGTGGAGAATTTCGCTAACAATCGCGCCGCCGTGGGCGGGAGGGTTAGAGTAGTTCTCACGGGCCACAATGGCAGCCTGAGAGCGAACGTTCTCCATCTGCTCGGCGTCTTTTGCAATTAGGATCAAGCAGCCAGTGCGTTCGCAGTAAATGCCAAAGTTCTTTGAGCAGGAGCTGGTGATGATAACTTCATCAAGGTTTTCGGCCAGCAGACGAACACCATAGGCATCTTCGTCCAGGCCTTCCCCGAAACCTTGGTAAGCAAAGTCAACCAATGGCAGCAGTTTGCGCTCGCTCAGTACTGCCATTACTTCATGCCACTGATCTTTAGACAGGTCAAAGCCGGTCGGGTTGTGGCAGCAGGCGTGAAGCACCACAACATCGCCTTCAGGAATCTTTTTCAGTGCGGCTAACATACCATCGAAATCAAGGCGGTTGTCAGCATCAACGTAGGGGTACTTGTGAAGCTCGATACCTGCAGCGGTGAAAATGCCGTGATGGTTTGGCCAAGTAGGATCGCTGACCCAGATTCCTTTTCCAGGAAGCTGGTGAGCAATAAAGTCAGCGGCTAAGCGTAGTGCACCTGTTCCACCAGGAGACTGGGTAGCGCTCGCGCGGTTGGCTTTCAATACGGAAGAATCTGCACCTAATACCATAGGCAGCACAGCATCACCGTAAGCAGGGGCACCGTGAGAGCCAATATAGGTCTTGGTGGTTTCATTCTTGAGCAGGCGAGCTTCTGCTTCCTTGACAGCGCGCATGACCGGCGTATTGCCTTGTGCATCGCGATATACGCCAACCCCTAAATCGACTTTCTGGGGATTGGTGTCTTTTTTGAAAGCTTCGATCAGCCCGAGAATGGCATCTCCTGGGACTCGCTCAATTTGCTCAAACATTTATTCGGCTACCTCGTCGGTTCTGGCGGCAAGAATGAAATCATTAAGATGCAGGCCCTTTATTGCATGAGACCACCATGTCACGGTGGTTTTACCCCACTCAGTAACAATGACAGGATGGTGCCCAGCCTGCTCTGCTATATCGCCAACGCGCTGGGTGAATGCCAGGGCATCGGCAAAGTTGCGAAACGTAAACTGTCTCGTCAGCTTCATGATGCCATCGTGGTCAACAATCTGCCACTCTGAAAGCGCTGCTAGATGGGGTTGGCATGCGCTATAAGTGAGCGGTATGGCATTACCACTGCAAGGTTCGCAGGTTTTCTGAGCTAGCGTTGTCATGGGTTGCCTCCTTTGGGTATTGCTCAAATCAGGATAGAAGGCATACGCAGTCGCGACCAACCTCTTTCGCGCTGTATAACGCTTGATCAGCGCGCTCTATTAAGTTGGCTAAAGGCTCACCGCACCGATACTCCGCTACACCAATGCTCACGGTTACTTGGCCGGCACCGATTCCAAAATCGTAGCTTGAGATGGCATGTCGGAGACGGTCAGCGAGTTTATGGCATTGTTGCAGCGGTGTAAGCGGCAACACGACCATAAACTCTTCACCGCCAAGTCTTGCCACCATATCTTCGCAGCGCAGGAGTTGCTGAGTTTGCACGGCAAGTTGTTCAAGTACGCTATCGCCCTGCAAGTGTCCCCAACGATCATTGAGCTGTTTAAAATGATCTATATCTACCATCATGATAGATAAAGGCGTCCCATGCCGCGTGCTTAATGAGGCTAGGTGCGTTAAGTGCACCATGAGTTTGCGACGGTTAGGCAATCCCGTTAAAGGGTCGGTGTCGCAGAGTTTTCTTAGTCGCTGCTCTTCAGCGACTTGATCAGTAATATCCATCATGATGCCGCTCCAGCGAACACCATTGGATGCCGGGGAGGGGTTAGCACTTACCGCAATCCAGTGCGGCTTTCCTTTAGGGAAGGGGAGGCGGAAGCGAGTCGTGAGCGGTAGCATCCAGCGTGCAGATCGCTCAATAGATGACATTATTTTGGGGTGATCGTGACCGGTTAGGTGTTCAATAAGTTGGCCAGCGTCATGCGCTAATTGTTGTCGGTCGATGTGTGCCAGCGCCTCGCCCCCGCCTTCCAGGTAGGGAAAGTGCATACGGCCGCAGTGTGATCGATAGAATTGAAAAATAACCCCAGGTATCTGGGCTATCAGGCTATCAGTACTTTGCGGTACTGGGGCTGTATCATTCACGAGCATGCGTGAAGCTCCAAAGCATATGCCAAATAAAAGTTAATCGTAAAGGTTAGCCCTAAAAACGTAACTAATATGTAAGCCATTACTGACAATGCTTGCTTTTTTTAAAATCAATTGATCTATATATATTCTATAAAGGAATTTTGGTGTGACGTTCAGTGTCTTCCATAGAAACTTTGGCGCGACACAGGAAGGCCTATTGCTTTTTAATAGATTGGATCATTTTTTATTGTCGGGGTGTTTCTTTGAGCGAAGTAAAAGCAGCCACTATAAAGACAGGCCACTCGGCTAGCGCCCAAAAAGTTGGCGGTGGTTTGGTAAGTTTGGTCGGTGCTGGCCCAGGGGATCCAGAGCTATTGACGTTGAAAGCGTATAAGCGGCTTCAGGTAGCAGAAGTGGTGCTCTACGACCGCCTCGTTAGCGATGAAGTGCTAGCCCTGATTGGGCCTAAGGCTGAGCGGTTTTACGTTGGCAAGGCGAAGGCGTTGCACAGCGTCCCTCAAAATGAAATTAACCAGACATTGGTGGCTTGGGCCAGGCAAGGTAAGCAAGTTGTGCGTCTCAAGGGGGGAGATCCCTTCATTTTTGGCCGAGGTGGAGAAGAATTAGAAACGCTCATGGCTGAAAATGTGGCGGTAGAAGTCATCCCGGGTATTACAGCGGCATCCGGTTGTGCCGCTTATGCGGGCATTCCTCTGACACACCGAGACCATGCGCAGTCGGTTCGCTTAGTCACGGGCCACTTGCAACATGGAGAGAGCACGCTTGATTGGCAGGCGTTAGCTAGCCCTGGGCAAACCTTGGTATTTTATATGGGGCTGAGCAACTTAGAGGCCATTTGCCAGGCTTTGATGGACCATGGTCTCGCATCCAGCACCCCTTTGGCGCTGATTGAACAGGGCACAACACAGCACCAATGTACGCATATTGGTTCTTTGCAACAGCTGCCTGAAGCATTTCACCAAGGTGAGATTACGCCGCCTACGTTATTGATTATTGGTAGTGTTGTGTCGTTACACGCCACGCTTTCTTGGTTTGAGGTTGCCGCTGCGGATGCGATAGGCTTTAAGGAAAGTAACCACTAGGCTAACCAACAAGCGGCTAACCGTATGGGCCGTTAGTCATATACGTTGTTCGCTGGCTAGATGTTGCTAGATGTGTATGCTAGTAAAAGAATGTCAGGTGCTAAATGTCTATCAACGCTGCTGATATCGGTAGCCTAATAAAGAAGAGAGGGACGCAGTATGCCAGAAGCAAACCACTCGGATAATCAAGCGCCAGCGAGTAAGCCAGACATGAAAACGCTTTTTAAAGACAACCGTGTCAAAGGCATTGCTGGTATTGCCGCCATTGCTGTTATTTGGGCAATTATGGCGCAATCGAACTCGGGCACACGGCAAGAGCGTGTCGAAACGTTAGAGGGCCAGTTAGCCAGCGTCGAGCAAGATAATAACCAGCTTAGCCAGCGGATTGCGGAAGTTGAGCAAGCTGAGACCGATTTAAGTGCAATGCGTGAGGAAATGGCATCGCTGGAAGAGCAGCAGGCTCAGGCACAAAGCGATCTAGAGTCCGCTCAGGGTGAGACAAATGCGGTGCAATCGCGTCTTGAAGAATTAGAAGCTGAGCGTGATGCACTTCAGCAAGAAGTCGATGCGTTAAGCGAGCAAGTAGAGAGCGCTGAAGCCGACCTGCAATCACTAAAAGAAGAACGTGATCAAGTGGTAAGCGCGCGAGACCAAGCTGAGTCTGCTCGCCAGGAAGCTGAAGAAGCTCGTCAAAGTGCCGAAGAGTCCCGCCAAGAAGCGGAGTCGGCACGTCAGCAAGCTGAACAAGAGCGTCAGGAGGCCGTTGACGAGCTTAGTGCCGCTCAAGAGGAACTGTCGAGTTTAGAAACCCAGATTAGTGAAGCTAGCGAACAGCTGTCCGGTACTGAGGAAGAGGTGTCAGCCGTTCAAAGTGAATTGGATAATTTGCAAAGCGAGCGTGACTCGCTCACCAGTGAGCGGGATGAGTTGCAAAGCGAGGTTGATTCGTTAACCCAACTGCGTGAAGAAGAGCAACAGAGCCTCGACCAAGTGCGCAGTGAGATGGATGATCTCATGGTCGCGCTGGATATTGGTCGTGAAGAACTAGCCAATGTTGAAAGTGATATTGAAGCTCGTGAAGGTCAGCTTGCACGCCTGGAAACCCAGCTTAGTGACTGGCGTGACGAGCTTTCTTCGTTGGAGGGTCGCTTACATGTAAACGATGCGGCGAATGATGAAGTACCTTCTTTGACAGATGAAGAGAGTGACAGCACTGATTCAAATGGTTCTGAGCAAACCGAAGAAGCTAGCTCTGAAGACCAGGGGCAGCAAAACAGTAACTGATCTATACACTTGATCGTGCGCTGATTGCTAGCGTAATAAAGCGGATGTAGGTACCCCCTGCATCCGCTTTTGCATGCTGGTTTAGAAATAGGCCGCCTAGGAGTATCATTCAAACCACGGATAGATTAGTCGCAATAGACAGGAGTGCCATTGATGGACGGTGTAAAACATATAGTAGCAGTGGCATCGGGGAAAGGAGGGGTCGGAAAATCGACCGTTACTGTGAACTTGGCACTAGCGCTTTCTGCCCAGGGGTATCGTGTTGGCGTACTGGATGCTGATATTTACGGCCCTAGCCAAGCGCAAATGCTGGGTGTTAAAGAAGGCGTGCGGCCTCAGGCGACAGAGGACAATAAATTTCTGCCGCTAGAAGCGCACGGCCTTCAAGCGATGTCGATGGCCTTTATGGTTAACACCCGTGAGGCGATGGTCTGGCGTGGCCCGATGGTCGTTGGTGCGTTTCAGCAAATGCTGACACAAACCCAATGGGATAATCTGGATTTCCTGCTGATTGATATGCCACCAGGCACCGGCGATATTCAACTGACGCTAGCGCAAAAAGTGCCTGTTTCAGGCGCCGTGATTGTCACCACGCCTCAGGATATTGCGCTCCTTGATGCCCGCAAAGGCATTGAGATGTTCCGTAAGGTAAATGTGCCAGTGCTTGGCGTAGTAGAGAACATGAGTCTTTATCATTGTGAAAATTGCGGCCACGAAGCGGCTATTTTTGGTACCGGTGGCGGCGATTGCATCGCGGAAGAGTATGATACGACAGTTCTTGGGCGGTTGCCGTTAACGCTCTCTATTCGTGAGTTAGCTGACTCCGGTCGCCCCAGCGTGATTTCCGAACCCGATAGCTCAGTGAGTCGCACGTTTGCAGATATTGCCAAACAAGTGGCGCAATCGGTAAATGCCAGCCATAGCGGCGGCCCCACTATTTCTTTTAGCGAGTGATGACGTAACAAATGAGTATTAAATCTGATAAGTGGATTCGTCGCATGGCACAAAGCGATGCCATGATTGAACCGTTTGAAGCTGAGCAGGTGCGCTATGTGAATGATCAGCGCGTTATTTCTTATGGCACGTCCAGCTACGGTTACGACGTTCGCTGTGCCGATGAATTTAAAGTGTTTACCAACATACATTCGGCTATTGTCGATCCCAAAGCGTTTGATGACAAAAGCTTTGTCGATGTTAAGGGGGATGTGTGTATTATCCCGCCGAATTCCTTCGCATTAGCACGCACGGTTGAGTATTTTCGTATTCCGCGCAGTGTGCTGACGATTTGCCTTGGAAAATCCACTTACGCGCGCTGTGGCATTATTGTTAACGTAACGCCGCTTGAGCCAGAGTGGGAAGGGCATGTGACGCTTGAGTTTTCAAATACTACCAACCTGCCTGCCAAGATTTATGCCCATGAAGGGGTAGCTCAGATGCTATTCCTTGAATCTGATGAGATGTGTGAAACATCTTATAAAGATCGCGGTGGTAAATATATGGGGCAACGAGGCGTTACGCTGCCTCGCACCTAATATCCGCAAGCTAAACGAAAAACGCCTTACGCGCTAATAGCGGTAAGGCGTTTCTTATGGTCAGAGCAGTGACGTTTACGTGTTTTCGTCAAACTCTTCGTCTAGCTCTTCTGCAGCATCTGTGTGGGAGAGCCGCATACCATGGGGGGGCAGGGGATGGCCATCCATGGTGGCGTTTTCAGCGCTATATTGCAGGCGGCCTTGCAAAAACCACTGAACGGCAATTGGGAAGATTAGGTGTTCACGAGCGTGCACCTTCTCCTTAAGCGTCTCAACGGTATCTTCATTTGTAACGTTCAGTTCTGCTTGCAGCACAACAGGCCCACCATCTAGCTCTTCAGTGACAAAATGCACGCTACAGCCATGCTGTTTGACACCATCTGCCAGCGCTCGAGCATGGGTATTTAACCCTTGATAGGCGGGAAGCAGTGAAGGGTGGATATTGAGCATTTTGCCTAAAAAACGCTGCACAAAGCGGGGCGTCAGAATGCGCATAAAGCCTGCTAAAACAATCAAGTCAGGCTCATGACGTTCGATGACTTTGATTAGCGCTCCGTCGTAAGCATCGCGGCTGTCATATTCGCGATGAGGTAGCGCAACGGCTTCAATACCCGCTTCTAAGGCGCGCTTCAAGCCATAGGCATCAGGCTCATTGGAAATAACAGCGACGATTTCCCCGCCAAGTCGATCATGGCTTTGCGCGTCAATCAGCGCCTGTAAATTACTGCCACTGCCAGAAATTAGCACCACAATACGTCGCGCCGCTGTTGGTTCTGGCGCCATGTCGTTTATGGTGTCGTTGAACGTGCCACTATTGAAGTCGGTACTGCTCATGCGCGAAGGTTCTCCAAAACGACGGCTTCCTCCTGGCGCTGAATAATTTGACCAATTCGATATACGGTCTCGCCTTGAGCTTGCAGATGCGCCATAGCGTCTCCAGCTTGGGCCTGGGGAACTACAACCACCATGCCGATGCCGCAGTTCAGTACGCGGTGCATTTCCGTTTCACTGACATTGCCTTGGGCTTGTAACCAGTTAAATACTTCTGGGCGCTGCCAGGTAGAAAGATCAACATGGGCTGCGAGGGTATCGGGTAGAACACGAGGAATGTTTTCCAGTAAACCACCACCCGTAATATGGGAAAGCGCGTGAACGGGAATATCTGTGCCGCGCATCATCGACAGCAACGACTTCACATAAATACGCGTCGGCGCCATTAACGCGTCGCCAAGCGGCTGCCCATCCACAGTATCATTGAGTGAAGAGTTGCTAACTTCCAGAATTTTGCGAATCAATGAATAGCCATTGGAGTGCGGGCCAGAAGAGGCCAATCCCAGCAGTACATCGCCTTCGGCTACCTTGCTGCCGTCTAAAATATCGGCCTTCTCAACAACGCCAACGCAGAAGCCTGCCAAGTCGTAGTCATTGCCCTCGTACATACCGGGCATTTCCGCAGTTTCGCCGCCTACTAGTGCGCAACCAGCCAGTTCGCAACCAGCGCCAATGCCGGTCACGACATCTGCAGCGATATCCACATCCAGCTTACCCGTGGCATAGTAGTCAAGGAATAGCAGCGGTTCAGCACCGGCAACGATCAAATCGTTGACACACATAGCGACCAAGTCAATGCCAATGGTGTCATGCTTGCCAAGGTCCATGGCAAGACGCAGCTTAGTGCCGACACCATCCGTGCCGGAGACCAGGACTGGCTGTTTATAACCAGCGGGAAGCTCACACAGTGCGCCAAACCCGCCAAGGCCACCCAGGACTTCAGGGCGTGTCGTGCGTTTGGCAACGTGTTTGATGCGATCAACTAGCGCGTTGCCGGCATCAATATCGACACCTGCGTCTTTATAGCTGAGTGAGGGAGTGGCCTGAGAAGTGGAGGTATCGGTCATGACAGATCCTGTGAAGCCTATAGCAATACGGGTAGTGCTGGCGAAATGGCCAGTGCTGGGGCGTTAACCGAACGGATTGTAACACCCAGAGACGTAAGTCGCATCGATGTGCGGCGTTAACCGATGTTCAATACGCTACTTTTGTTACTATTCAGTACGCTAAGGGCGCTAACCATCTTTCCAGGAGGGATATAAAGAGCATGCGACATTCATGGTGGGGCGTTGTTTTTTTGGTGGTATTGGTGGGCTGCCTCTACTTATTAGATGCGGTACTGATGCCGTTTATTGCGGGTTTAATTTTGGCCTATTTGGCTGACCCACTCGCTAATTATTTCCAGCGGTTAGGCATGAAGCGGCCCTGGGCAGTTAGTAGCGTCTTTTTTGTCCTGTTACTGATCCTTATTTTAAGCCTGCTTATTTTGATTCCTCTGGTTGTGCAGCAGACAAAACAGCTGGGAGAGGCGTTGCCGAGTGTCTTCAACTGGATTGAGAACATATTAGCGCCGCAAGTTCAGGAGTGGACGGGTTACGATTTAGGCGCTGAGCTAACGAACGTTAGAGAAACTTTGATCGAAAACTGGCGTGATGCAGGTAGCTATGCAGCTCAGGCGTTAAGTCAAATAGGCCGTTCTGGGATGGCTTTCGTTTCCTGGGTTACCTACGTCGCCCTGATTCCTGTCGTAACGTTCTATTTACTACTTGATTGGAGCAGGCTGATTTCTAGTCTTGCTGATTTGGTTCCTCGCCAATGGGCAAGCGATGTTTCCCGCTTGGCTCAGCGCTGTGATGAAGTTCTATCAGCGTTTCTACGTGGGCAGTTACTGGTCATGCTGTGTTTAGGCATTATATATGCGGCGGGCCTAACGTTGATGGGGCTGAACTTCGGCCTGCTGATTGGTGTTGTGTCTGGGCTTGTCAGTATTGTGCCGTTCCTTGGTTTTATTGTGGGGTTAGTGGTGGCGCTTATCGTGGCGCTTTTCCAATTTGATACATGGTGGGCTGTGCTGGGCGTGATCGCGGTATTCGGTATCGGTCAGGCGGCAGAAAGTGTCATACTTCAGCCTAAGCTGTTAGGCGATAAGATAGGTTTGCATCCTGTTGCGGTTATCTTTGCGGTACTGGCGGGCGGTCATCTTTTCGGTCTGACGGGCGTACTCTTAGCATTGCCTGCCGCAGCGGTCATTATGGTGCTTTTAAGGGAAATTAAAGATCGTTATAAAGGCAGTGCTCTCTATGATGCCGAGCAACGTCCGCAAGAACAGCAACATTACAATGATGGACTGGGTCGTCACGACGAAAGGGAGTCACCATGAGCCGATTACCGGCACAGCTACCGCTTGGGGTAGGGTTGCGAGACGACGCGACATTTAATAATTACTATGCCTCACAAGCAAACGCTTCATTAATGGAGTACCTGAGCCGGCAGCTTAAGTCTGATGCTGAGCCGTTCTTATATTTATGGGGCGCGCCGGGCAGTGGCCGTAGCCATCTTTTACAGGCGGCGTGTCACGCCGCCTCGGATGCAGATAAGCGGGCACTTTATCTTCCATTGGCAGACCTTGGTCATTTCCCACCGCTGATGCTGGAGGATATCGAACGTCTGGATCTCGTCGCCATTGATGATCTTGAATATGTGATCGGGCGTAAGCGTTGGGAAGAGGCTCTGTTTCACGCCTTTAATCGGCTTCGTGACGCTGGAAAAGCCTTAGTGATTGCCGCCAATACGTCTCCACGCCAACTAGACGTTGCATTGCCGGACTTGGCATCACGGCTAACCTGGGGAGTTACGTTTCACCTGCATCCGTTGGATGATAACGAACGCCTAGCAGCGTTAAAGCTTCGCGCCAACGTACGTGGAATGCAGTTACCTGATGATGTAGGGCGCTACATTATGCACCGCGGACCGAGGGAGTTGGGGGATTTGTGCCATGCACTGGAAACGCTTGATCAAGCATCGTTATCCGCTAAACGGAAACTGACTATTCCTTTCGTCAAGTCTGCCCTTAATTGGTAAAGCGCAATTGCTAAAACGCCCCTGCCAGATCACTGGCAGGGGCGTTTTAATGACAGCAAGTCAATAACTAACAGATTAAGCAGTTTTGCTCATTTTGCTAGCAGCAGCTTGCGCTTGCTTAACATTATCTTCTGTCAGTTTTTGGCCTTTCTGCAAGAAGTCTTGCTGAAGAGCAACAACTTTATCTGCATCGCCTTTTACACGCTCAGCGAGTTCTTTAGCCACTTTCTGCTGGCCTTCCATGTAGCTACGCAGGCCGTTGGCGTCTTTCACGCTCATCAGCTGACGCATTTGGGTGATGCTAGTATCTACGTAAGATTTGTTGACATCAAACTGTGCGTTAAGCATTTTTTCAGAGTAATCGATGCTTAGCGTCATGTATGCACGCACAGGTGCCATGAACATGTTGTCGAACTGCTGAGTCATTTCGTTGGTGTTAAATGTTTGCATGGTAAACACTCCTGTTCCATTGCTCACTAATCGGCCCATTGATTGGCGGTGCCGTTAGTGTTGGTTGATCAGCAACGGTTTTGTTAAGCGTCCACCGCGGCTGATATCTAGTTATCTTGCGTTGCAGCATAACAGGGCTTTTTGTGCGGTGCAACATTATGGTGAAGTGAATTTAAGGATCGTGTGAGTGTAGCTGTGTGAGTCGGTGATACGCACGGATTTACCTAACGCGCCGGTAGGACTAGGCTTAAGCGTATAGATAACCGTTATCACTAAAATAATCGTTGGGAAACGTGATGTTAGTGATGTGAGCGGCGTTGGCTAAGGCGTTTTTTAAAAGGAGTGCCAGGATGGATACACGTATTGAACGGGATAGCATGGGTGAGCTCGATGTACCTGCAAATGCGCTTTATGGCGCTCAAACCCAACGGGCTATCAACAACTTCCCTGTCTCGCATACCCCCATGCCCACAGCATTTATTCACGCTGTCGCGCGAATAAAGCTCGCTGCTGCGCGAAGTAACTGTCAGTTGGGGTTGTTAGATAAACCCCGCGCAGAGGCGATTGAGAGTGCGGCTCGGGCAGTGATTAGTGGCCAGCATGATGCGCATTTTCCTATCGATGTTTTCCAGACAGGCTCTGGTACGTCGACCAATATGAACGTCAATGAAGTGCTAGCGACGCTTGCCAGTCGTGAAGGGGTCGAAGTAACGCCAAATGATCACGTTAATATGGGGCAGTCGAGTAACGACGTTATCCCAACGGCCATTCACCTCTCGGCAGCGATAGCCGTTAATGAAGCGCTTCGTCCCGCATTGGTGACGCTGCAGGCCACGATTGATCGTAGGGCGAGTGAGCTGGCCCATATTGTTAAAACAGGTCGTACCCATTTGATGGATGCCATGCCGCTGCGTATGGATCAAGAACTAGGAGCGTGGTCGAGCCAAGTGGGGCAGGCCATCGAGCGTTTTGATAGTGCCATGACAAGGCTGTGTCGATTAGCGCAAGGCGGCACGGCGGTGGGCACCGGTATTAACGCGCCTGAGGGGTTTGCCGAGCTAATGGCTAGCGATTTAAGTCAGCAAACGGGCCTACCTTTTGTGCCTAATGATAGCTTTTTTGCCAGCTTGGCATCCCAGGATGCTGCCGTAGAGTTGTCGGGGCAGTTGAAAGGGTTGGCCTGTGTGGTTATGAAGATCGCTAACGATTTGCGCTGGATGAATTCGGGGCCGTTGGCGGGGTTGGGCGAGATTGAGCTTGAGGCACTACAGCCTGGTAGTTCCATTATGCCGGGTAAGGTAAATCCTGTGATTCCTGAGTCGGCCGCCCAAGCGGCAGCGCAAGTCATCGGCCTGGATGCCGCGGTAACGGTGGCGGGTCAGAGTGGAAATTTCCAGCTCAACGTGATGCTGCCGCTAGTGGCTTCGAATCTTCTCACATCGATTACATTGATGAGTAACACCGCCACCTTATTGGGTGAGCGTGCTATCGCCACATTCAAAGTGCGTGACGATAATTTACAGGGGCCGCTCGCACGGAATCCTATTTTAGTCACGGCCCTTAATAGCGTGATTGGCTATAACGCCGCCGCCGCAGTGGCTAAAAAAGCCTATCAAGCTGGGCGCCCAATCATTGACGTTGCGGAGGAAGAGACCGATCTAGATCGCTCAACGCTCGAGCGTTTGCTAGACCCTGCGGTACTAACGCAAGGAGGCATACCTGAGTAGCCTCTATTGAGATATTCAGAGGGCAGACGGTTAGGTTTCTTGCTTTTCCGTTTTGCCCTTTTGAATGGTTTCGTTCGCCTCTTGACGCTCTTCTGCACTGGCATCGGGCGTTTCGTGTTCATCTTGACGCGAAGGCCGATAGCAAAAAGTGGCCAATATAGGGAAGTGATCAGACCCGAACGCCCCGAGTCGTTGCATGTTGACGAGGGTGAAATGCTCGCTGACAAACGCGTGGTCGAGAGGCCAGCGCAATAGGGGGTAATTAGCGTGAAAGGTGCTGTACAAGCCGCGACCACGGCGTGGGTCCAACATACCCCCTATGCGACAAAAACGGCGTGTTGTACGTGACCAGGCAACATCATTCAGGTCGCCGGCAACGATAGTGGCCTTTGGGTGTCGATGTATCTCTTTGCCAATCCACAACAGCTCTGCATCACGCCATAAAGATTTTTCGCTTTCATTGGGTGCTGGTGGTCTTGGGTGAACGGCAAATAAGCGAATATGCTGGCCGCTTTTAAGCTCTACCTGGGTGTGAATCGAAGGTATGTCATCCTGGATAAGCCACTTAATCTCAGTATCTTTCAGTGCTAGGCGAGAGTAGAGGTGCATACCATAAAGGTTATCTAGGGGGATCTTAACGCTATAAGGCCACAGCGCATCTAATGCTGGGTCAAGTTGTTCTTGCCACCATTGGTCAGATTCTAACGTCAGAATCATGTCGGGCTGGTGGTGGGTTATCATCGCCAGTAACTCTTTTGACTGGCGGTTTGGTGTCAGTACATTGGCGATTAGCAGCGTAATCATCTGGTCTTTAGGGGCATTATGGGCGGCTTTTACCTGCACAGGCCAGAGCGTTGTCCATGGCAAAATGTAGCGCAGCTGAAGCGCTAGCGTGGCGAGTGAGGCCAGTGTCGCGGTAACCCGCCACGGCCCTGGGTCTAATAACCACAGGCTAGCTAAGCCACACGCTAAAGCCAGTACGGCAATTTGCAGTCGAGGAAATTCAAAACTGCGCACCCACCACCAGCGCATAGGCACGCGGGCAATCAGTGTGGCGAGTAACAATGAGATGGCGATGCATCCTAGCAAAGGCCCAAGCAAGATTTGCCTCCTGGTTTAACCGTGAATAGTGGTTAATCTACGTTTAGCTTAGCGGTAACCGTAGATAAGTGTCGATAAGACATTAAAATTGAGGGGGGTAGTTCATTTACGTCATTTCAAAGTGCTAAAAACTACTTGCAATTCAGCTATGAAGCCGTAGAATACGCATCCGTTGCACAGCAGGACCATAGCTCAGTTGGTTAGAGCGCCACGTTGACATCGTGG
>NZ_JABUZD010000110.1:0-40290 GCF_014897875.1 Halomonas sp. 3A7M | reverse complement strand
TGGTGTGAGAGGACAGGGGAGGCGACTCCCCTTCCTACTCGATTTTAACGCACCATTACCGTTAACGCACCGCCTTTTCCTTGGGTAGCAGAACGCGAGCGATTGCTGCCTTTAAGAATATCGACTTCTAAACGATCATCTTCGCTGAGCAGTTTTACCGTACCTTCAAGCGTGGTGCCTTCAAAGGTAAATTCAGCGGGCACTGTGCCGCGTGTTTCGGGGTGTTCAATGGTTTCATCGTTATGAGTAATGCGCCACTGGGCTGAGAATTCCGCGCCCGGTGTGCCGCCCATGGTGATATGAATCTGAGTCATATCCTGCTCCTGTGCGGCCATCCCCGTTAACGGTAGGCCAAGGGTGAGAACAGCGGTTAACAATATGCCGTTAAAGCGAGAAGAGTGCCAAGCCAGTTGTCGTTTTATCATGTGTTTACCTCACTAACCACAGAGCCGCTCGATAGGAGCGGCTCTTGAAGTGTAGCAGGCGCCTTACTTGATGTTACATAACAGCAAAGGCTTTTTCTGCCGCATCCAACGTTAGCTGGATATCTTCTGGCGTGTGGGCACTCGACATAAAGCCTGCTTCATAAGCGGAAGGTGCGAGATACACACCGTGATCAAGCATGGCACCAAAGAAGCGGCGGAAAGCATCGGGGTTGCAAGCAGTGGCTTGGGCGAAGTTATCCACACGGGATTGCGACGTAAAGAAAACGCCAAACATGCCACCTGCGGATTGGGTCATCATCGCTACGCGGGCAGCGTTAGCACGCTCTTGCAAGCCGGTACACAACGTTTGCACCCGCTGGGTCAGCGCATCATGGAAACCAGGCACCTTTAGTTTGGTTAACAGAGCAACCCCTGCAGCCATGGCCAGCGGGTTACCGGACAGCGTACCCGCTTGGTAAACCGGCCCCAGCGGCGAGATATTCTGCATAATTTCTTGTTTACCGCCAAACGCCCCAACGGGCATGCCGCCACCAACAATTTTACCTAAGCAGGTAAGATCAGGCGTAACAGCGTAATGTGCCTGAGCGCCACCTAAAGCGACGCGAAAACCGGTCATGACTTCATCAAAAATCAAAATACTGCCGGATTCATTGCACACCCGGCGCAACGTTTCTAAGAAACCCGGCTGGGGAGGAATGCAGTTCATATTACCGGCGACCGGCTCCACGATAATGCAGGCAATTTGCTCTCCGATTTCTGCAAAGCACGCCTCCACTCCTTCAGGGTCGTTATACGAAAGCGTGATGGTGTGCTCAGCAAGTGATGCGGGTACACCTGGCGAGCTAGGTTCCCCGTGGGTTAACGCACCTGAACCCGCTTTGACGAGCAATGAATCCGAGTGGCCGTGATAGTTACCTTCAAACTTGACGATTTTGTCGCGCCCCGTTGTTCCTCGAGCAAGGCGAATGGCCGACATCGTCGCTTCGGTGCCCGAGCTAGTCATACGCACCATTTCCATGGAAGGAATCATTTCACAGATCAGATCAGCCATGGTGGTTTCGACAGCGGTCGGCGTACCAAAGGAGAGGCCGTTATCTAACCGTGCTCGCACGGCGGCCAGTACATCCTGATCAGCATGCCCAGTGATCATCGGTCCCCATGAGCCGATATAGTCTACGTAGCGGTTACCTTCCACATCGAATAAGTAGGCGCCCTGAGCACGTTCCATAAAAACAGGCGGGCGATGGAGGCCTTTAAAAGCACGAACAGGGGAGTTAACACCACCCGGAATGTGACGACTGGCGAGGTCAAATAGTTCTGCAGATGTGGTCATGGCATCCTCAACATTAATGGCTTACTGCCAATGAGATCAAAAGCGTACGGGGCGTGGCAAGCGTTTCGGTAAACACTGTCCGCTAGGGGGCTGATAACCATGAGACAAACTCTCCCAGGTAAAGTGCTGAGCTTGCTCACAGGCAGTTGGTAAGCGCTCACCAACAGCTAAACGAGCCGCAAGCGCTGAGGCTAATGTACAGCCTGATCCGTGAAATACTTCAGGCAAGCGTGGCCACTGCCATTGGCGCGTAGTGTCAGGAGAGTGCAGCGTGTGCACAACCTGTTGCGTATTGCCCGGGAGTGGATTGTCGGTGGCAGTCACAAGGACGCCTTGGCAACCCTGCGCCAGCAACGCAACAGCACGTGCCGTGTCATCCAAAGGGTCGGTTATCTCAGGCGTCAGTGCAGCAAGCTCAAACCGATTGGGCGTTACTATATCCACAAGTGGTAGCAAACGATCTATATAAAGTTGCTGCAAGGCGGGTGTGGATAACTTAGCGCCGCCACCTGCTTTTAATACCGGATCTGCGACGACAGGAATTCCCGGAAAACGGCGGATAATTTGTTCCGCTGCACGCAGCGTTGCCTCATCCGCCAACAGCCCCAGCTTAATAGCTGCAATTTGCATATCACCTAGCGCTTCCGCCATTTGCCGCATTGCAGCAGGATCTGCAGGCAGGGTGCGTATCACATTATGGCAATTTTGAACGGTCAGTGCGGTTGGAATGGTGACTGCCCAACCACCACAGGCAGCTATCGCTTCGCTATCAGCCACTAACCCAGCCCCCCCGGTGGGGTCATGGCCAGCTAGCACTAAAACAACGGGAGGAAGAGGTTGGCGCATCAAAAGGGCTTCACCACCGCCAGGATAATAATCGCGATTAACGCAATCACGGGCGCTTCGTTAAACCAGCGGAAAAACACATGGCTTTTGGTGCAACGGGCTTGATCAAATTGCTTCAAATAAATTAAGCAAACATGGTGGTAAGCGATTAGTAGTGCGACAAGCGTCAGCTTAGCGTGCATCCAACCTTGGCTGAACCAAGCGGGCACGAGATAAAGCATCCAGCCACCAAAGATCAGCACAATGATCATCGATGGCGTCATAATCCCACGGTACAACTTACGCTCCATGGTTTTAAAGTAAGTGATCGCTTGCTCATCGCCTGTGTCCCGCGCCATGGCGTGGTACACATACAGTCGCGGTAAATAAAATAGCGCAGCAAACCAGGTAACAACCGCCATCAAATGAATGGCCTTTACCCATAAATACATGGTCTCTCCTTAGGCGTTGGGCTCATTGCTGGGAATCAGCACCGCGGGGGTCAGTGTAGTGATAATAACGTTCGATAGCGCCACGCGTAATGATACCTGAAATCCGCTGCTGCTTTGGCCGATAACCATGCACGACATAGAGTGCGCCTAGCGCATTGTCCTGAAGTTTTAGAAACGCTTCCGATAGCGTTGCTTGTAATCCGATAGGTGCCATTTCAAGCCGCTGCCCAGGGATCTCAAGCAAATCAATGAACTCGTCTTCTGGTGGGGCTTCGTCTTGCAGCGCTTCATCATGTTCCAGTAACCAACGCGCAAGCTCAGCGGCTTTAAGCGCCAGCACTGGTTTTTCTGCACTGGAGCGCTCAATCACTAGCCACACAGGATTCGTTTCCAACAGACGCCGTGCCTGATCAGGCGTAATCATTCGATCTGTGCGTACTAAGTGGCGCTCCATTACCGCTGGCACCGATACTCGCGAAAGCGCCTGCATTAAAGGCTGCTGTAACGGATGTAAGCCGTAGCGCACCGAGCTAATAAAAAAGCCCTCGCAACCGGTAAGCTGACGAGATGTTAGGCAGGCAACCACCACAACGAGCATGCCAGGCAACATGATATGTGGCGAATGCGTTAGTTCAAGTAACGCCATCAAGGCGGCAAGCGGTGCTTGCAATACCGCGCCCATCATTGCCGCCATGCCCAGCATGGCATAAATGCCAGGGTCTGCCGCTTTATCTGGCCATACCCAACCGCCCAGCATTCCCCCTAGAGCACCGGTGGCAGCACCGACCACTAGCACGGGGCCAATAATGCCGATTGGTACACCACCTGCCACGGTAATGGCAGTAATCAATAGCTTAGCGATCATCAATGCCAACAACACAGTAATGGCCAGCTGATTATTCAACATAGCCGCAACGCTGTCGTAACCAATGCCTTGTACTTCAGGAAACCACCACGCAACAGCGCCCGTTATCACCCCGACGGCACCTAACCTAAGCCATAGCGGCCACTGCTGTAAGTACTGGCTACGCGAAAGATGAATAAATACACCCGCTAATAGGCCAATCACCAAACCAATAATGACCACCCAAGGCACATTCATTAACGAACCTAGGGCAACTTCAGGAATGCGAAACGCCGGTTCATTGCCATACACCAATTGAGCGACCAATGCCCCCATGGTAGAGGCGAGTATCACCGGCATAAAGCTCATGAGGGTGTATTCCATCATCACCACTTCCATGGCGAAAATCACCCCTGCGATTGGCGTATTAAATGATGCTGATATACCTGCCGCCGTACCGCAAGCAACCAACACCCGTAAACTGTTATTGGGCAAGCGAAGCTTGAGACCTAGACCGCTGGAGGCCGCTGCGCCCAGATGAATGGCAGGGCCTTCACGTCCTGCGGAGAGACCACCCAGCACAGATACAACGCCTACCCACCACTGGTTAAGCCAGTTGCGCATAGGGAAACGTCCCTGATGATAGGTAAGACGCTCAATAACATGGCCAACACCCAACTTACGGGCAGCGGCCTTTTGCCGATAGAGCAGCGTGCCAATCAGCGTCACGGCAATTATCGGCAGCAGTGCACGAAGCCATGGCGCGAGCCCTTCAAAGGCCTCAGGATTGCCCTCAGGCATATAAAGGGCAGCACCTACCTCTAGCAATAAGCGAAAAGCCACCATCACCGCGCCTGTGATCACCCCAGACACTAACCCCAGCGCACACAGCTGAGGCAGGGCATCAACATTCGCCAGCTGGCGACGAAAACTTTCCAAGGTGAAATCTGACCGGGAAAAACGTGCCACAACGTCCGTCCTTGCGCCTATTATTCGCTTTTACGCATCATGTTCGCGTTAGTGAACATATGCCTGTTTCCCTATAGCGCTCTTACGCGCCTGCTCTCTTGTGTATCATAGCTAGCTACAGTTCAACAGCCTGAGGTATCTCATTAGGCTGTTAATTATTGTTGGGTCTGACTGTGCGTAATGCGCAAGGAGTGGTTTGTGATTAAGGTTGGCATTGTAGGCGGTACCGGCTATACCGGCGTTGAGCTGTTACGGTTACTTGCCCAGCATCCCCAGGTAAGCGTAGAAGCCATTACCTCACGCTCGGAAGCAGGCGTGAAGGTATGCGATATGTATCCCAACCTGCGCGGCCACTATGACGCCCTCACGTTTAGCGAGCCAGACGCCAAGGCACTGGGTGCACTGGATGCGGTGTTCTTTGCGACACCCCACGGGGTCGCCCATGCACTAGCAGGCGAACTGCTCGACAATGGCACGCGAGTAATCGACTTATCTGCTGATTTCCGGCTGCGCGACGCCGCCGAATGGAGCCAGTGGTACGACCAGCCCCATGGCGCCCCGGAACTGCTAAAAGAAACCGTGTATGGCCTGCCAGAAATGCATCGTGAGAAAATCAAAAAGGCCCGCTTAATTGCCGTACCAGGATGCTACCCAACGGCTGTTCAACTCGGCTATCTGCCGCTTTTGGAAGCTGGTTTGATTGACGCAAGCCAGTTAATCGCTGACTGCAAATCAGGCGTTACCGGCGCAGGCCGTGGTGCCAAAGTTGCCTCGCTGCTAGCCGAGGCCAGCGAATCGATGAAAGCCTACGGTGCATCCGGACATCGCCATTTGCCTGAAATTCGTCAAGGCTTGAGCGATATGCAGCCAAACGCCGTGGGGCTTACCTTTGTGCCGCACTTAACGCCGATGATCCGCGGCATTCATGCCACACTCTATAGTACGCTGACTGAAGAGCCAGGCGATTTACAGGCGCTCTTTGAGCAGCGTTACGCCCACGAGCCGTTTGTTGACGTCATGCCTGCAGGCAGTCATCCGGAAACTCGCAGCGTCAAAGGCAACAATACCTGCCGTATCGCTGTTCACCGTCCTGGTAATGGCAATACCGTAGTCGTGCTCTCGGTAATTGATAACCTCGTTAAAGGCGCATCAGGCCAAGCGATTCAAAACCTCAACCTCATGTTTGGCTTTGAAGAAAATATGGGCCTCAACGCCCCAGCGCTGATGCCTTAAGGCACGACTAATTCCCAGCAATAGTTGACCATTTTGCTGGGAATTACCCATAATCACACTCCGATGCCGATTATTCGTTCTTAAAGCTCGCGGGAGGTACCCATGAGCGGTGCAGAAGCTTTTGTTCCAACGCCTCTACTATTGTCTGATAGTGCTCGGAAACGCATCCAAGTACTCATGGCAGAAGAGGCTAACCCTGCGCTGAAACTCCGCGTTTATGTCACCGGTGGTGGCTGCTCGGGGTTCCAGTATGGGTTTGATTTTGCTGAAAACGTGGCCGAAGACGACACGTTAATTGAATTTGGCGATGCGATCCTCGTAGTCGATCCTCTCTCCTACCAATACCTGGTGGGCTCAACCATTGACTACGAAGAAGGGTTAGCAGGTGCCCGTTTTCGTGTTCAAAACCCCAACGCCACAACCACCTGCGGCTGTGGTGCTTCCTTTATGGTCTAACCAACGTTGGTAACAACCCCCTTCCCGTGACTTGACGCCTTGGTGGTTTCTCGCCAAGGTTAAAAGGTCAATAACGGTTGCAGACGGAATTTATAAGAGTAAATCTTCTTTAAATCGCGTCGCTAACCAAATAAAACACGGGGAAACGAATGAATTACCTACTAAAAAAATCTGTCATTGCTACCGCCCTTGCACTGGGCTTAGGCAGTACCACTGTCGCGTTTGCACAAACGCCTACTGTCAATGTGGCCACTGACCCAAGCTTTGTACCGTTTGAAATGATGGATCCAGAAACCGGCGAAATGATCGGTTTCGATATGGATATCATCAACGCAGTCGCCGAACGTGCAGGCTTTGAGGTTAACCTCACCACTATGGAATTCTCTGGCATCATTCCCGCCGTCCAAACCGGCAGCCAGGAAATCGCCCTTGCAGGCATCACCATTACAGATGAGCGTGCCGAAGTTGTCGACTTCTCCGCTCCCTACTATGACTCAGGTCTGCAAATTATCGTGCGCGCCGACAACGAAGAGGTCTCTTCACTTGAGGACCTAGCGGGTCTCACCATTGCCACCAAAATCGGCTCTACCAGCTACGACTTCCTTCAACAGGAACTCGGTGAAGATGCCGACATTACTCCCTATCCAGGCACCGCCGATATGTACATGGCGCTGTTAGGGCGCAACGTTGATGCCGTGCTGTACGACGCCCCTAACGTTGCCTACTTCTCACAAACCCGTGGCGAAGGCCGTACCAAAGTGGTTGGCCCGCTGTATGAAGGCCAGCAGTACGGTATCGTTTTCCATAAAGGCAGCGAGTGGGTAGAGCCTACCAACGAAGCACTTGCTTCCATGCGCGAAGACGGCACCTATGATGAAATCTACACAAAGTGGTTTGGTGAAGCCCCCAGCGCTGAATAACATCGCTGTTCGCTATCACTAACGAGCGCTTTTCATCTCAGGGCCGGGCGGCTATTCCCCCGGCCCTGTGTCGTTGTTTATTTTTCTGGAGATAACGCGTGGACGTTAACTTTCAGTTTGATTGGTCGGCCGCATTTGGGTCGATCCCATATCTGCTACCAGGTATTCCTTGGACGCTGCTTATATCATTCGGCGGCCTAGCGATCGGCTTCTTTATTGGCATATTCTTTGGTTTATTGCGTATTAGCCCAGTGCGCTGGCTACGCTGGCCAGCAGTTTTATACGTCGAAGTGTTTCGCGGCACGCCCATTTTAGTGCAGGTTCTGTTTATCTTTTATGGCTTACCCCAATTGCTGGGAGGCCCGATCAACGCACTCGTTGCCGGCATTGCCGCGATCGCCATTAATTCAGGGGCTTATATCTCTGAAATTGTACGAGGGGGTGTGCAGTCTATCGAACGTGGCCAGCGAGAAGCATCGCTTTCGCTAGGCTTGTCTCGAACTCAAGCTTTTCGCTACGTGATTTGGCCCCAAGCCCTACGGCGCATGATTCCTCCACTGGGTAACCAGGGCATCATCAGTATCAAAGATACCTCGCTATTTTCTGTTATCGGGGTCGGTGAATTAGTCCGCCAAGGGCAAATTTATATTGCCACTACCTTTACCGCACTAGAGGTCTATTTCATGGTGGCGCTGATGTACCTTGCCATCACCTGGACTCTCTCTTTGATTCTGCGCCAAATTGAGCGCAGAGGCCTCGCAGGACAATAAGGAACGTGCAATGACCTCTACCCAATCGCCAATTGTGCGTATGCAGCAGCTCAATAAGCATTTTGGCAGCCTGCACGTACTCAATAATGTTGATCTTGAAATTGTGCCTGGTGAAGTCGTCGTTATCATCGGTGCCAGTGGCTCTGGTAAATCAACGCTCATCCGCTGTATTAACGGCTTAGAAGAGTTTCAAGCCGGCTCTCTTGATGTTGATGGCAACCAATTACTGCCCAACGGTAAAAGCAGTAAAGCGCTACAAACTATCCGTACTGAAGTCGGCATGGTGTTTCAGCAGTTCAACCTTTTTCCCCACTTGAGCGTGCGCGACAACGTTACCCTTGCGCCCATGAAAGTGCGGGGGTGGAGCCGCCAAGATGCCGAAGAGACCGCTGAACGACTGTTAGAGCGCGTTGGTATTGCCGACCAAGCAGATAAGTACCCAAGCCAGCTCTCGGGTGGGCAGCAGCAGCGTGTGGCGTTAGCCCGGGCGTTAGCCATGGAACCCCGCCTGATGCTGTTTGACGAGCCTACATCAGCGCTTGACCCTGAAATGATTGGTGAAGTGCTGGATGCCATGCGTGAACTTGCCAAAGAAGGCATGACCATGGTGATAGTGACCCATGAAATGGGCTTTGCCCGTGAAGTGGCAGATCGCGTTATTTTTATCCATAAAGGCGAAATTGCCGAACAAGGCCCTCCCGAGCAACTGTTCGATACGCCACAACATGAGCGAACACAATCCTTTCTTGCACGTGTTTTGAAGCATTAATGTCGGAATTAATCTGACTTTTTTGCCCATTTTTGCCCCGTTAAATGGCCTGTCACCGCGACAGGCCATTTTTTTTGCCTGTGGATACTATTTTTTACACGCTCCATCATATCGCTCTACGACGCCTAGCATGAGCGCTAACCAGGTCTTTTTAAGCTACCAATCGCACTTGTTCACAGGTGCGGTAACAAACTCGGTATGGGTCGGTGGATAACCCGTTGTCTGTCATGCCTGTGTGTAAGTCGCACTTTCATCCACAGGAGTAGCACCGCTTCTACGCAGCTACTCCTCCGTTTAATCATGTAAAAACTAACAATTTAAGCAACTGAAATATATTAGCTTATTTGGGTTATCAACAGATTTTGTCCACACCAGTAGTTACAACATCAACAGTACTTCTCTTATATATTTTTATTTTGTTATTAATAATAGATGGATGCTTAGCTTGGGGTGTGGAAAAACCTGACGGTTACCCACAGGAGGTTTATACTGGCGGGCTTACTCAATCAGTGAACCAATACTGACTCACATCATCCGTGCCAAACGGCGCAAGACGAGGTGCCTCTTGAACTATCCCAACCGCTTTGACGTGATTGTCATCGGCGGTGGCCATGCGGGAACTGAAGCCGCATTGGCCTCTGCTCGTATGGGTTGTCAAACCCTATTGCTAACCCACAACATCGAAACGCTCGGCCAAATGTCGTGCAATCCAGCGATTGGTGGGATTGGCAAAAGCCACCTGGTAAAAGAAATTGATGCACTCGGTGGTGCAATGGGGCTAGCCACGGACTTAGGCGGCATCCAGTTTCGGGTATTGAACGCTCGTAAAGGTCCAGCCGTTCGAGCAACACGTGCTCAAGCAGACCGAATTCGCTACAAAGCTGCTATTCGGGGAATGCTGGAAAACCAGCCGAACTTAACCATTTTTCAGCAAGCCGCTGGCGATCTGATTGTGGATAACAACACCGTTCGAGGCGTTGTGACCGAAACGGGCATCCGCTTCCATGCGGAGTCCGTTGTGCTGTCAACCGGCACCTTTTTGGGTGGCGTTATCCACATTGGGTTAGATCAAAGCCGCGGTGGCCGCGCCGGTGACCCGCCGTCCAACGCGCTAGCTGAGCGCTTACGCGCACTACCGTTTCGCGTCGATCGGCTAAAAACCGGGACGCCTCCACGAATTGATGCCAAAACTGTTGACTTCACATCGTTGGAAGAACAACCAGGTGACACCCCAACGCCGGTTATGTCATACCTTGGTTCACGGGAGATGCACCCACAGCAGGTGAGTTGCCACATAGCGCACACCAATGAGCGCACCCATGAAATCATCATGGCGAACCTTGATCGCTCGCCTATGTATTCCGGTGTGATCGAAGGTGTTGGTCCGCGATACTGCCCATCGATTGAAGACAAAGTTCACCGCTTTGCCGACAAATCAAACCATCAGGTATTTATCGAGCCTGAAGGGTTGGATACCCATGAGCTGTATCCCAACGGAATCTCGACGTCGTTGCCTTTCGATGTTCAGCTACAAGTAGTTCGCTCAATTAAAGGGTTAGAAAACGCTCATATCACACGGCCTGGCTACGCTATTGAGTACGACTTTTTTGATCCCCGGGATTTAAAACACTCCCTGGAAACTAAATTTATCCACAACCTGTTTTTTGCCGGACAAATTAACGGTACTACCGGCTACGAAGAGGCTGGGGCTCAAGGGTTGCTAGCAGGCTTGAATGCCGCTCGCCGCGCCAAACAGTTTGAGGCGTGGCATCCTCGCCGTGATGAAGCTTATCTCGGTGTGTTGGTGGATGACCTGATTACTATGGGCACCAAAGAGCCCTACCGCATGTTTACCTCGCGTGCGGAATACCGTCTGCTGCTACGCGAAGACAATGCTGATCTACGTTTAACGGAAAAAGGGCGTGAGCTTGGCTTAGTCGATGACAAACGTTGGGCGTTGTTTAGCCAGAAACGCGAAGCCATCGAGCGTGAAACAGCACGCTTAGCTACTGTTTGGGTGCAGCCCAATACACCAGCCGCCGCGAAAATTGCTGAAAAAACCGGTAGGCCGCTTCCCCGAGAATACTGTTTAAGTGATTTGTTAAAGCGCCCAGAGCTTAGCTATGCAGATATTACATCGCTGCCTGGCATTGAAAGTGGCGATGTTGACGATGAAGCGGTTGCCGAGCAAGTACAAATTCAAGCGAAATACCAGGGTTATATCGACCGTCAACAGGATGAGATCGATAAGCTCAAGCGCCATGAAGCAACACCGCTGCCAGCCGAGTTGGACTATCAACGGGTTGAAGGGTTATCCAATGAAATTCGCCAAAAGCTTAGTGAAACGCGCCCTGAAACCCTGGCGCAGGCGGCTAGAATTTCAGGCGTGACCCCTGCAGCGGTCTCTATTCTGCTAATACATTTGAAAAAACGTCGCTTAGTCAGTACTACCGAGGTCGTTAACGGATGAGTCAATTAACGCCGTTGATTAACAGCTTGCCTGAAACCGTTGCCCCTCGGTTAGAAGAAGGATTATCAGCACTAGGAGCCACTGTAACCCCCCAACAGCGCGAACAGCTGCTAGGCTTGCTCGCGCTGTTGCACAAGTGGAATCAGGCTTATAACCTCACCGCTGTACGCGATGTTGAAGAGATGGTCTCACGGCACGTGTTGGATAGTGCTGCTGTCGCACCTTATGTTCATGGGCCACAGATACTTGATGTAGGCGCTGGCCCCGGTTTGCCCGGCCTTGTGCTTGCTATCATGAAGCCTGAACTGCAGGTAACGCTACTCGATAGCAATGGCAAAAAAGTTCGCTTTCAACGTCAAGCAGTGATGGAGTTAGCGTTGACCAACGTCACGCCAACCCAAGCGCGTGTCGAGCAATTCAATGGCCAGACGTTTGATCAAGTGATTTCCCGAGCCTTTGCCAGCTTGGTAGACTTTATCTCGCTAACCCGAGCGCTACCGGCAGCTCATGGGCAGTGGCTTGCTATGAAAGGCCCAGGCGCTGATGATGAACTGCGGGAGTTGCCCGCCTATGTTGAGCTCCAGGCGCGTCACCTACTGCGTGTACCCTTCGAGACGGCCGAGCGGCAGCTGTTGATTCTGACCCCAAAAGGAGTTGAGTAGTGAGCCAGATCATTGCCCTGACCAACCAAAAAGGCGGTGTGGGCAAGTCCACTTCAGCCGTTAATCTCGCCGCCAGTTTGGCAGCACTTGATCGTCGTATCTTGCTGGTAGACTTAGACCCACAAGGGCATGCCAGCATGGGCAGTGGCATCGACAAGTACGCACTCGAAAAAAGTGTACTTGATGTGTTGCTGGGAGAAACAACCGCAAGCGATGCCATTGTTCGCGGACTTCCAGTGAAATACGACGTCCTACCAGGTAATGGCGACTTAACAGCCGCTGAAGTAGAGCTGCTCGATAGTGACCAGCGGCAAAGTCGTTTGTCGTTAGCACTGCAGACGGTGGCAGATGACTATGATGTCGTCCTCATTGACTGCCCGCCGTCGCTGAATATGCTTACCGTGAATGCGTTGACAGCCGCCAATGGTGTGCTTATTCCCTTGCAGTGTGAATTTTACGCATTGGAAGGGCTATCAGCGCTGCTGGATACTGTTGAGCAGATTAAACAGAGCGTTAATCCTGATCTAGCCGTTTCTGGCATTCTGCGTACTATGTACGACAAGCGCACCAGTTTGACGCGTGAAGTCGACAAACAGCTGAGAGATTTTTTTGGCGATGCGCTGTTAAAAACAACCATTCCGCGCAATGTGAAGGTTGCTGAAGCACCAAGCCATGGCTTACCTGTTACTCAATACGCGCGTTTTTCGCGAGGTAGTCAGGCTTATCGTGTGCTAGCAAAAGAGATGATCCGGCGGCTATCGCTGTAACGTAAAAAGTACGAGGGGAAGCGAATGACGCGTAAACGCGCGCTAGGACGTGGCCTGGATGCCCTGATTGGTGCGGGCGCCCGTCGTCGTGACAGTTTAGATCTTACCGGTGGCGTGACGCTGGATAGTGCAGACACGTCACTGTTGCCTGCAGCACCAACGGAAGAAGCGGCGGCTGAACGGCTAGAACGGTTACCTCTTGGCCAACTTACCCGTGGTAAATATCAGCCGCGTCGGGATATTCAGCCAGAAGCATTAGAAGAGCTTGCCGATTCCATTCGTGCACAAGGGGTGATGCAGCCTATTGTGGTTCGCCCAGTGGGTGAAAACCGCTATGAAATTATCGCGGGTGAACGCCGCTGGCGTGCTGCGCAGTTGGCTGAATTAGATGTTATTCCCGCCGTTATTCGCGATGTCAGTGATGAAGTAGCACTTGCTCTGGCGCTGATTGAAAATATTCAGCGTGAAAACCTTAATGCCATTGAAGAAGCACTTGCCTTAAAGCGCCTTGGCGATGAGTTTGAGCTTACCCAGCAGCAAATTGCTGATGCAGTTGGTAAATCACGCACTCAAGTCGCCAATTTATTACGTTTGTTAGCGTTAGATCCTGAAGTGCAAACACTGCTGGAACGTGGCGATTTAGATATGGGACATGCGCGAGCCCTGCTATCGCTTACCAGTACCCAGCAACGCCAAATTGCCCATGAAGTGGTCAATAATGATTTGACCGTTCGTGACACAGAAGCGTTGGTTAAAAAAGTACAAGTTAACCAGACGCCTACCCAGACACCGCCACGTACTGCTAAAACACCGGATGTTGCACGACTTGAAACACATCTGGGGGAATTACTTGGCGCGCCCGTCTCTATTGATCACGGGCAAAAAGGGAAGGGGAAAGTGACAATTCGTTATACCAGTCTTGAAGAGCTCGATGGGATCCTAGCGCATATTAAATAGCAGGCTTACTAAATAGGCGCTTATTTTAGCCCTTTGGTCGCAAGTCGACACTTAATCGCGCGAAATCGGCGCAACTTCGGTTGAAGGTATGATAGCGCTTCCCTATAATCGCGCAAGATTTGTGCAGGTGACGGATGATTTATTGAGCAACAAGTTGTAAGCGTGACTCATTTATTGTGCTGGGGAATCATGTGCTGAAGATCTATCTGAAGAATTATGCAGCGACTTGAGACCCAACGACGAAAAGCTTACTTCTTCAGGCTGACAGCAATTCAGCTGCTAATGACGCTAGTCGGTATGCTATTGGCTTTCCCTGTTGCTCATATGGCAGGCGTATTGTCGGTAGCTACAGGAGCATTAGTGGCGCTGTTGCCGCACATTTTTTTTATACAGCGAATGGGAATTTTTCGAACAAGGCATCGCGCTCCGCGCGCAATGGACCTATTTCGCGCCGAAGCAGGCAAGTTTGGTTTGACGGTGGCACTTTTTTCATTGGTGTTCGTTGTAGTGCCCCCCTCAAACCCCGCTTTCTTTTTTTGCGCTTATGTTGCGATTGTTCTGACGCATTGGTTAGCACCATGGCTAATGCTTGGGAATCGCACAACTAATTGAGGTGACATGTCTATGGCCGCAGGAAACGAAGTCTCAACGACTTACTATATCCAGCACCACTTGCAGAACCTAACCTTTGGCAAGCATCCAGAAAATGGTTGGTCGCTGGCACATTCGGCAGAAGAAGCGAGTGAGATGGGCTTTTGGGCTATCCATCTGGATACCATGGGCTGGTCCATTGCGATGGGTTTGTTGTTTATCTGGCTTTTCCGTAAAGCGGGTAAAATGGCAACCACTGGCGTGCCAGGCGGACTGCAAAATGCCGTAGAGATGGTGTTTGAATTTGTTGAAGATATGATCAAAGGGGCTTTTAAAGGGCATAACCCGATTATTGCGCCGCTTGCATTAACGTTGTTCGTGTGGATTCTGTTCATGAACACGCTGAAAATTATCCCGGTCGACTATTTCCCAATGTTGTTCAGTAAACTGGGCGTCGATTACATGAAGATTGTGCCGACTACTGATGTTAATGCCACATTGGGGCTAGCACTGGGTGTTTTCGGTCTGATTCTTTACTACAGCTTCAAGGTGAAAGGCATTGGCGGCTTTGCCAAAGAGCTTTCATTGACACCTTTCAACCATTGGGCCTTGATTCCTTTCAATTTGCTGCTTGAAATCGTTGCCCTACTTGTTAAACCGTTCAGTTTGGCGATGCGTCTTTTCGGCAACATGTTTGCCGGTGAAGTTATTTTTATCTTGATTGCTATGCTGCCGTTCTGGGCAATCTGGGTACTCGACGTGCCGTGGGCGATTTTCCACATCTTGATTGTCGTTCTTCAGGCATTCATTTTTACCGTATTGTCAGTGGTGTATTTAAGCGCTGCGCACGAGCATCACTAAGACGTGCTGCTTGTTAGAGATTAACCCTTAACATCAACCCTCAACCTTGACCTTTAACTTGAAAAACTAGGAGCATTACCATGGAACTAATCTACATTGCTGCCTCCATCATGATCGGCTTAGGCGCTCTGGGCACCGGTATCGGTTTCGCTATCCTCGGTGGCAAATTGATCGAATCTACGGCTCGTCAGCCGGAGCTTGGTGACCAACTTCAAACCAAAACCTTCCTAATGGCTGGTCTGCTGGATGCTGTACCGATGATCGGTGTTGGTATCGCGATGTACCTGATCTTCGTTGTTGCCGGTTAATGACAGCTTAGCCGGGCGGCAGTCCCGCTCGGTTTTGTTTCACTCCGGTCGCCACGAACTTGTCAGAGGTACATCCCTGTGAATATCAACATGACGCTTATCGGGCAGACGATCGCCTTCGCGATCTTTGTCTGGTTTTGCATAAAGTATGTGTGGCCTCCGATCAGCAACGCGCTTCACGAGCGTCAAAAGAAAATTGCTGATGGCTTAGACGCAGCCAGCCGTGCTACTCGCGATCTTGAGCTTGCTCAAGAACGTGCAGAGCAAACGCTGCGTGAAAGCAAGGAGCAGGCTTCTCAAATCCTCGAGCAAGCCAATAAGCGCTCTGCTCAAATGGTTGAAGAAGCACGCGAACAGGCCCGCGCCGAAGGCGAACGCCTCATGGTTAGTGCACGTTCTGAAATTGAGCAAGAAGTTAATCGTGCAAAAGACGAGCTTCGTGCCCAAGTTTCTCATCTTGCCATTATTGGTGCCGAGCGTGTGCTAGAAGCTTCGGTCGACGAGAAAGCACATCGCAAGTTACTTGATGAGCTTGCTGCTGAACTGTAAGGAGGTGACCCATGGCGGAATTACTTACCGTCGCTCGTCCTTACGCTAAGGCGGCGTTTGAATACGCGCGTGATCATAAGGCGCTTGATAGCTGGACCCAAGCGCTTGGTTTTTTAAGCGCTGCGGTAGCTGACAGCGATCTACGTCGTCTGTTGGGTAGTCCAAAACTTGAAAACGACAAAAAGGTAGCGCTGCTTTCGGATATGTTGCCCGAAAAGCAGGAAGACCTGTCGCGGTTTTTGGATACCCTGGCTGACCAAGGTCGTTTGTTAGCACTGCCCTTCATTGCTGAACAATTCGAGTACTTACGTGCCGAACATGAACAGCGTGTTGATGTGACGGTTACGTCAGCTTATAAGCTGACTGCCGCACAGCAGACCAAGCTAGCGAACGCGCTTAAGAAACGTCTGAATCGCGAAATCTCCATTACTACTCAAGTGGACAAGACGCTTATTGGTGGTGTCATCCTACGTGCTGGCGATACCGTTATTGACGGTTCGGTACGTGGTCGATTGAACCGCCTTTCCGAAGCGCTGACCGCTTGAGTCTGAGGGACATGGCATGCAGCAACTGAATCCTTCCGAGATCAGCGACATCATCAAGCAGCGAATTGAGAAGCTTGACGTCGCATCCGAAGCCCGTAATCAGGGCACCATCGTCAGCGTTTCCGACGGTATCGTGAAAATTCACGGCCTCGAAGACGCGATGTTTGGTGAAATGATTGAATTCCCTAACAGCATTTTTGGCATGGTACTGAACCTGGAGCGTGACTCCGTTGGTGCCGTTGTCTTGGGTGACTACCTGCAACTTCAAGAAGGCATGACCGCTCAGTGTACGGGTCGTATCCTAGAAGTGCCGGTAGGCCCTGAGCTGGTAGGTCGTGTGGTCGATGCGTTGGGTAATGCCATCGACGGCAAAGGCGATATCAACGCCAAAATGACTGATGCGGTAGAAAAAGTAGCGCCTGGCGTTATTACCCGTCAGTCCGTTGACGAGCCGATCCAAACAGGTTTGAAGTCCATCGACGCCATGGTGCCAATCGGTCGTGGTCAGCGTGAGCTGATCATCGGTGACCGTCAGATTGGTAAGTCTGCCATTGCTATCGATGCGATCATCAACCAGAAAGGCAAAGGCGTTACTTGTGTTTACGTGGCGATTGGTCAGAAGCAGTCGACCATTGCTAACGTGGTACGCAAGTTAGAAGAACACGGCGCTCTGGAACACACCATCGTTGTGGCTGCTGGCGCTGCTGATCCGGCACCGATGCAGTTCTTGGCCGCTTATTCTGGTTGTACCATGGGTGAGTACTTCCGTGACCGTGGTGAAGACGCACTGATCGTTTATGATGATCTTTCCAAGCAGGCTGTGGCTTACCGTCAGGTATCACTACTGCTGCGTCGTCCGCCTGGTCGTGAGGCCTATCCTGGTGACGTTTTCTATCTCCACTCACGTCTGCTAGAGCGCGCTGCGCGCGTTAATGCTGATTACGTTGAGAAGTTTACTAACGGTGAAGTAAAAGGCAAAACCGGTTCTTTGACCGCACTGCCGATTATCGAAACCCAAGGTGGAGACGTTTCTGCGTTCGTTCCGACCAACGTTATCTCGATCACCGATGGTCAGATCTTCCTGGAAACCAACCTGTTTAACTCCGGTATTCGTCCGGCGATTAACGCAGGTCTATCGGTTTCTCGTGTTGGTGGTGCTGCGCAGACCAAAATTATCAAGAAGCTGGGTGGCGGTGTTCGTCTAGCCTTGGCTCAGTACCGTGAGCTAGCGGCGTTCTCGCAGTTTGCTTCTGATCTTGATGAAGCGACCCGTAAGCAGCTTGAGCATGGTCAACGCGTTACCGAACTGATGAAGCAAAAGCAGTACTCGCCGATGTCAGTGGCGGAAATGGCGCTGTCTCTGTACGCCGCTAACGAAGGTCACCTGGATGATGTGAGCGTCGATAAAGTGCTGGACTTCGAACGTGCTCTGCACGATTACATGAAGTCTGAGCACAACGATCTGCTCGATAAGATCAACCAGACCGGCGACTACAACGGCGAGATTCAGGACGGCTTGAAGTCAGGTCTCGAGAAGTTCAAGGCGACTCAGAGCTGGTAATGTCCGGCCCGCCTGCGGGCGGGCTTGCATGCTTTCTGAGAGCCACGAACGAAGGGTAGATCGCTATGGCAGCTGCAAAAGAGATACGCACCCAGATCGGGAGCATTAAAAATACGCAGAAGATTACCAGCGCCATGGAAATGGTAGCTGCATCTAAAATGCGTAAAGCACAAGATCTGATGAAGGCTGGCCAGCCGTATGCCAAGCAGATTCGTAATGTGGTAGGCCACATTGCTGACGCAAACCCCGAATACAAGCACGACTACATGGTCGAGCGGAGTGAGGTGAAGCGCGTTGGTTATATTGTGGTATCTACTGACCGCGGTCTGTGTGGTGGCTTAAACGTCAACCTGTTTAAGGCAGTGGTGAAAGATGCCGTTGTCTGGAAACAGCAAGACGCTGAGCTAGACTTCTGCGCCCTCGGCTCTAAAGCCGGCGCCTTTTTCCGCAACTATGGAGGCAACCTGGTTGCTGCCAAGAGCGGATTAGGAGAGTCGCCGACTGTCGAAGGACTGATCGGTAGTATAAAGGTCATGTTAGAAGCGTACGACGCAGGACGTCTTGACCGCTTGTTTGTGGTGTATAACGAATTTGTTAACACCATGACGCAGCGGCCCGTCGTACGTCAGCTTCTTCCGTTGTCGTCCGATATGGGCGAAGACGTGAAGCATGACGAAGAAAACGCCCGTCCCGGAAGCTGGGACTACCTGTATGAACCGGATGCCAAGGCGTTGCTAGACAGCCTGTTGGTTCGATTCATCGAATCACAGGTGTATCAGGCGGTAGTCGAAAACGGTGCGTGCGAACAGGCCGCCCGAATGATCGCTATGAAGAGTGCCACTGATAACGCGGGCAACCTGATCGACGATCTGGAGATGGTATACAACAAGGCCCGTCAGGCCGCCATCACCCAGGAAATTTCCGAGATCGTCGGCGGCGCTTCTGCCGTATAACGCCTAGGGAGCTAGCTATCGCAAAGGTAGCTCCCGGCAGACAGGTTTCATTTGCAGGTTTTTGAGAGGAACCAAGATGAGCGGACGTATCGTACAAATCATCGGCGCGGTGATTGACGTAGAGTTTCCGCGGGACTCTGTGCCCAAGGTCTACGACGCGCTGAAGGTCTCTAATGCTGAGACCATCCTCGAAGTCCAGCAACAGCTGGGCGACGGCGTGGTGCGCACCATTGCCATGGGCTCTACTGAGGGCTTGAAACGTGGCTTGGACGTGACCGACACAGGTACCGCGATTTCCGTACCCGTTGGTAAGGAAACGCTAGGTCGCATCATGAACGTGCTCGGTGAGCCGATTGATGAAGCTGGCCCGATTGGCGAGCAAGAACGCATGCCAATCCACCGTAAAGCACCAAGCTACGCTGACCAAGCAGCTTCCAATGAGCTGTTGGAAACCGGGATCAAGGTTATCGACCTCGTTTGCCCGTTCGCTAAGGGCGGTAAAGTTGGTCTATTCGGCGGTGCCGGTGTTGGTAAAACCGTTAACATGATGGAGCTTATCCGCAACATCGCCACCGAACACAGCGGCTACTCTGTATTCGCCGGTGTAGGTGAGCGTACGCGTGAGGGTAACGACTTCTATCACGAAATGACTGAGTCCAACGTTATCGACAAGGTATCGCTGGTTTACGGTCAGATGAATGAGCCGCCCGGCAACCGTCTGCGTGTTGCGCTGACCGGCCTAACCATCGCTGAGAAATTCCGTGATGAAGGCCGCGACGTTCTGCTGTTCGTCGATAACATCTATCGTTACACCCTGGCGGGTACTGAAGTATCTGCTCTGTTGGGTCGTATGCCATCTGCGGTAGGTTACCAGCCGACGCTGGCTGAAGAGATGGGCGTTCTGCAAGAGCGTATCACCTCTACTAAAACGGGCTCTATCACGTCTGTACAGGCCGTTTACGTACCTGCGGATGACTTGACTGACCCATCGCCGGCGACGACCTTCTCGCACTTGGACGCCACCGTTGTATTGGCACGTTCAATTGCAGAGCTTGGTATTTATCCTGCGATTGATCCGCTGGACTCTACGTCGCGTCAGCTAGATCCGCTGGTCGTTGGTGAAGAGCACTACAATGTAGCACGTGGTGTACAGAACGTTCTGCAGCGTTACAAAGAGCTGAAGGATATCATCGCGATTTTGGGTATGGACGAATTATCTGATGAAGATAAGTTGGCTGTATCTCGTGCGCGTAAAATCCAGCGCTTCCTGTCGCAGCCGTTCTTCGTCGCTGAGGTATTCACTGGTTCGCCCGGTAAGTATGTTTCTTTGAAAGATACGATTCGTGGCTTCCAGGGCATCCTCGCGGGCGAGTACGACAACCTGCCGGAACAGGCCTTCTACATGGTAGGCTCCATCGACGAAGCTGTCGAAAAAGCCAACCAGATGAAGAAGTAATCCCGTCCATTAGGGGGATTCGCTATGGCGAATAGCTTCACTTGCAATATCGTCAGCGCTGAAGATTCCATCTTCTCAGGTACTGTCGAGATGGTGGTAGCTGCAGGGATTATGGGTGACCTCGGCATTTTGCCGGGGCACACCCCGCTGCTGACCGAGCTTCAACCGGGCCCGGTTCGCGTGATCCACGATGGTGGCAAGGAAGAGCACTTCTTTGTCACGGGTGGCTTTATGGAAGTACAGCCCACCACTGTTACGATCCTGGCAGATGCAGCGACGCGTGCTAGTGACCTCGACGAGGCCGCTGCTGAAGAAGCGCGTCAGCAGGCGTTGAAAGCCTTTAATGAAAAGTCATCGGAGCTGGATTATACCCGTGCTGCCGCTGAACTTGCCGAAGCCGTTGCACAGCTGCGAACGATTCAGCAGCTGCGCAAAAAGGCGGGTAAAGGCTAAGACACGCGCTAGCGTGCATAAAGCGCTCCTTGAACCCGAAAGGGTTTAAGGAGCGTTTTTTTTGTCTGGTACTATGAGAAAACGCATTCAGCGTAGGGATGCTCGTCTGTAACACTTCACCTGCACAATATGCGTCTGCACAAAGGGAGATAGCGATGTCATTGAACGATGAAACCTTGCAGGAATTAAAAACCGAACTGCTCGACGAGCTGGCCAAGGAAGCGCCTAGTAAATCAGTACTATCTTTGCGTTTGGCCGAAACCCGCTCGGCGGATATCGGTGAAGTGCTTGAAGAGATGATTGAAGACGATGAGGAGTTGCCTGCGGCACTCTGCCTGTTGGATATTCTGTCTGCCGAGCGCGCTGCTAATGTCCTGGGTTATTTACCAGGAGAAAGCCAGCTTGAGGTAGTTGGTAAGCTGTCGGATACCCAGGTGCTTAAGCTTCTTGAAGAGATGGGCTCCGATGAACGGGCGGATTTATTTAATCTCTTAGATGAGGACCGCCGAGAAGCGTTGTTACGCCGTATGGCTCACCAAGAGCGGGAAGATCTTAAACGCCTAGCAAGCTACGAAGAAGGTACGGCTGGCGCCATCATGACCTCTGACTATGTCGCCATAGCCAGTGGCATGACGGTGTCACAAGCTATGATGCGGGTTCGCCAAACGGCCCCAGATGCGGAAACGGTCTACCAGCTTTATGTGCTCGACAGCGATGGGCAGTTGATTGGCACCATGTCACTGCGCCAACTGATGATCGCTCGTCCCGGGGCGTTAGTTGACGACATTATGATTAAAGATGTGATTAGTACGCCTGTGGATGAAGAGCAGGAAGAAGTCGCTCGTATTGTTGCCCGCTACGATTTATTGGCACTGCCGGTGTTAGACGCCGAGGGACGCATGGTTGGCATCGTCACCCACGATGACGCCATGGACGTTGCTGAATCTGAAGCCACAGAAGATATCCACAAGGGGATGTCTATTGGCCAGTTAGAGGATGGTGTTAGCCGAGTTCCACTGTGGAGTCTTTACCGCAAGCGTGTTACCTGGCTGGTACTGCTGGTATTTGCCAATCTTTTTTCTGGCGCAGGTATTGCCTACTTTGAGGACACGATCGCAGCCCAAGTTGCGCTTGTTTTTTTCCTGCCGTTACTGATTGGTAGTGGAGGTAACGCGGGGGCTCAGGCAGCTACGTTGATGGTACGCGGTATGGCGACTGGCGATATTGGTGTGAAAGACTGGAGTAAGATGCTAGGCCGTGAACTGCTGGTAGCTGGCTCACTGGGCATCACCATGGCAATTGCAGTAGCACCTATCGGGATTTTTCGTGGCGGTGAAGCAGTTGCCATCATCGTGGCGTTAAGCATGGTGACCATTGTTCTGTTTGGTAGCATGATCGGTATGTGCCTACCGTTTGTACTAGAGCGCTTTAAGGTCGACCCTGCCACTGCTTCAGCCCCGTTGGTGACAACGTTAATTGATGCCTCTGGGGTACTGATTTACTTCACCATTGCCACCGCCATATTAACAAACGTATAGCTTGTTTTAACCCAATCAGTTTTAAGACAGCTTTAACGCATGGCACTGCTGGCCGCACGGGTAATAAACATAACTTCTACGTGGCCCAGCCACTCTATGTCACTGGCAAGTGCCTTTAGTTGGCTGGCTAAGCACTGGGGGGGCTGGTGTACGGAATCGCCAATAATCAGCGATACCGATACTTTATCGTCTAAATAGTGGAGCTGCAGCTCGGTTAATGTGCGCCAGACAGGGTGCATATACCAGCGCTCGTTCAGTGCGGCTTCCACTTCGGGCCGCAGCGGAAGGCCGGGGAGACGGCTGGGATCGCCTTCTCCGGCATCATCTTCGGGGTCAACGTGAAAAATAACATCGGTGAGCAACGGAAACTCATGCCGTAAACGTCGACTTACTTCGTTGCCGATTTCATGGGCTTCAGACACGGTGATTTTTGGCCCGACCACCACATGTAAGTCGACCATGACCCAGCCTGCAGACTGGCGGGTACGTAAGTCATGAACACTATCTACTCCTGGGACGCTTTGAGCAACGTTATGCATTTGCCGTTGAACGCTTTCAGGTAGCGCGGTATCGACTAATTCTCTAGCTGACTCCCAGAGTAAATCCCAACCTACTTTGCCAACTAATAAGCCAACAATGATAGCGGCAACAGCGTCTAGCCAGCCCAAACCAAACTGCGCGCCAATTAATGCAACCAAGACCACTGCGGTGGAGAGTGCATCGCTGCGGGAATGCCAAGCGTTTGCTTCCAATAGCTTAGATTTAACGCGTTTAGCAACGCGCATGGTATAGCGAAAAATCCACTCTTTACTGAATAAGGCGATGATTGTAATGACAATAGCCACCATGCCAGGGGCACTGACCTCAGTACCACTAAACAAACGATCAAGGCTAGACCAGGCGATACCACCCGCCACAAAGATCAGTACGCTACCCAGCAGTAGCGTCGTTAGGGTTTCGATACGGCCATGACCATAATGGTGATCATCGTCGGGTTCCTGGCGGCCGTAGTGGATAGCGGCTAGCACAAAACCGTCGGTCACAAGATCTGAAAGTGAATGGATACCATCGGCAATCAGCGCCGCCGAGCCCACCCAAAAGCCGACCACGACTTTAACAATGCTCAACAAGCCATCCAGCCAAGCGCCAATATAGGTAACACGCTTGGCTTCTCGGCTATCTAGCTCATGCTTGGGAACCACTGGCGATTCTACGGTCTGAGTCATGAGGGACCTTGCTGGGCACATACTTCCAATAGATGTCTATTGTAGCGCACAGTGCCTTAGCGCTATACCTTCTTGTGAATTTGCTCGTATGCTGGATGCGGACAATGAATTAAGGGATGTGTATCCTTAGCGCCATTGCGAGCGCATGAATGTCACAAAGCACATAAATATCATTAATAGTTAAGCACGGGATAACCCATGGATTGGTTACAGGTAGTTGTGTTAGCGGTAGTTCAGGGGCTCACAGAATTTTTACCTATATCGAGTTCGGCTCACCTTATATTGGTACCTGTTTTGACTGCCTGGGAAGATCAGGGCCTTGCTTTTGATGTGGCGCTGCATCTTGGCAGTTTAAGCGCCGTTGTGATCTATTTTCGGCATGAAATTGGCAGAATGATCGCTAGCAGCTTGGCCGCACTTCGCGGCCAAGCGGTTAATGATGATGCCATGTTGGCGTTTTGGGTCGTTATTGCCACCTTGCCAGTGTGTATCGTCGGGTTTTTGCTTCACGATGTGATCTCAGGTTACATGCGCTCTACGCTGATCATTGGTGCCAGTTTGATTGTTTTTGGCCTGCTACTTGGTTACGCAGACTGGAAAAAACGCGGCACGCGTAGCGAATACCAGTTGACGTTAAAAGATGTACTCATCATCGGCGGCGCTCAAGTATTGGCACTCATTCCAGGCACCTCGCGCTCAGGCATCACTATTACAGCGGCATTAATGGTGGGGATGAGCCGAGAGGGCGCAGCACGGTTTTCATTTCTACTGTCAATTCCTGTCATTGTGCTGGCGGGTGGCCTTGAGGCAATCAACTTACTGAAAGACCCTCAGCTTATCGATATACCGGCCATGTTAGTAGGTACTTTACTCTCGGGCATAAGCGCCTATGTGTGTATCCACTACTTCCTGGTTGTGATTAAAAAGCTGGGCATGCAGCCATTTGTGGTATATCGGGTGCTGTTTGGGGCTTGGTTGCTATGGTTTTTCCACTTCTAGTTCTTTCCGCGATAGAGGTTTTTCATTGTTAACCCAGTGCGTTTTATTCAAGGAAAAATAAAATGAAGATTAATTCTCGGTGGTTAAAATGTTCGGGATTATTGCTCATTGCTGCTGGGGCATTAATGGGGTGTTCAGAGAATGATCGGCCTTTAGATACCCCTGTTCGCTTTGAAGGCGGTATTTTTGGGACGTTTTACCAAGTCACCATTGCGGACCCGCTAACCCAAGGCGAGGCGAATGCACTGGAAGAAGGTTTCCTAGCGGAGCTCAACGACGTTGATCAAGCGATGTCGACTTACCGCGATGACGCCGAGCTTGTGGTCTTTAATGAGGCTCCCCTTAATGAATGGCAACCGCTGTCTAACGAGTTAATTGAAGTGCTTGCGATTAGCCACTCGGTATCAGAAGCAAGCAACGGCGCGTTTGATATCACCGTTGGTGATGTGGTCAATTTATGGAGTTTTGGTCCTGAGGCACGCCCTGAAGAGGTGCCTTCAGACGTGGAGCTTAGCGAACGCATGGCCACGATTGGCTATGATGCGGTTGAAATCGATACTCAGCTTATGCAGGCGCGGCGCTCGCGCGATGTATTTGCTGATTTGTCGGGTGTGGCTAAGGGGCATGGCACCGACCGCGTTGGGGCATATCTGGATCAACAGGGGATTGAAAACTACCTCGTCAATATTGGTGGCGAATTAATTGCCCGTGGATACCGTGACTTAGAAGAGCAAAGCCCTTGGCGTGTTGGCATCGAGGTACCACATAACGGCGTACCAGAAGCACAGCATGTTATTCCTCTTGAAAATATGTCGGTTGCAACATCGGGGGATTACCGCAACTATTTTGAAGTTGATGGTGAACGTTTCTCCCACACTATTGATCCTCGCACCGGTCGGCCGGTTAAGCATCAGTTAGCGTCCGTGTCTGTTTTTCATCCCTCTAATGCATGGGCCGATGCGTGGTCCACGGCTATCTCAGTCGCAGGTAGCGAAGAAGGGATGCAGATGGCAATTGAGAATAACCTCAATGTATTGATGTTAGTGAAAGAGAACGATCATTGGCGAAGCGTGGCCAGTCCCGCCTTCGTGGAATACTTCGATGAAGCGCTTATAGATGAACTGGGTATTGAAGCCTGGGAAGCTCCCGCCGCCAACCGCTAAACCGTTACAGGTGACTAAAATGCAAGACCTTGATGTCGTTATCCTCGCCGCTGGAAAAGGCACACGTATGCGCTCACAAACACCAAAAGTGCTGCATACGCTGGCAGGCAAATCGATGGTGCAACATGTGTTAGATACTGCCAATGGCCTTACGCCGACTCGCACGCATGTCGTGATTGGCCATGGTGCTGACCAGCTACGCGAAGCGTTAGCAGAGAGCAATGTAACGTTTGCGGTTCAGGAAGAGCAAAAAGGTACTGGCCATGCGGTTGCTCAAGCGCAATCTCAATTAGGTAATGGGAACGTGTTGGTTCTGTATGGTGATGTTCCTATGATCCGCCGTGAATCACTGATGGCACTTCTCAGCCACGTTGATGAGCAGCATATGGGGCTGCTAACCGTTACGTTGGAAGATCCGTCTGGTTACGGACGCATTGTTCGCAATGATGACGGTGAGGCAGTGGCTATTATTGAGCAAAAAGATGCCAGTGCCGACCAGCTTGCCATTACCGAATGCAATACCGGCATCATGGCGATGACCAGTGCTCAGCTTAAACGGTGGCTACCACAGCTGTCTGCCGAAAATGCTCAGGGCGAGTACTACTTGACTGATGTGATTGCGATGGCGGCAAATGAAGGCATCAAAGTGTGTACTGCCCAGCCAGCCAGTGCAGTAGAAGTTGAAGGCGTGAATAACCGTTCACAAATGGCTCGTTTAGAGCGCGCTTATCAACTGCAGCAAGCTGAGACGTTAATGGCCCAAGGCGTTGCATTGGCCGACCCGGAAAGAATTGATATACGCGGTAAGCTCACCTGTGGTCATGATGTGTTTATCGACGTGGGCTGCGTGTTTGAAGGTGACGTAGAGCTGGGTGAAGGGGTGCGGGTTGGGCCTTACTGCGTGATTAAAAACAGTACGATTGGCGCTGAAAGCGTTATCGACAGCCATAGTGTGATCGACACAACCGTCGCTGCTGGTTTGAACCAAGTTGGCCCCTTTGCACGGCTACGCCCTGGCACACGCCTAGCAGTCAAAGCCAAGGTAGGAAACTTTGTTGAAACCAAGAATGCTGATGTTGGTGAAGGGAGTAAAATCAATCACTTAAGCTATGTTGGTGATGCCCATTTAGGTCGTGATGTGAATGTTGGTGCAGGCACCATTACGTGTAATTATGACGGTGTAAATAAACACCGCACCGAGATTGGTGATAACGCCTTTATTGGTTCCAACACCGCCTTAGTGGCCCCCGTCACGGTGGGTAAAGGAGCGACTATTGGTGCGGGCTCAACCATTTGCAAAGATGTAGCGGAGCATGCATTGGCGGTTACTCGCAGCAAGCAACTAGAAAAAGCAGGGTGGCCGCGCCCCGTTAAAAAAAGCTAACTAGGTTATTTTCTAACTGAATTGTGAGCTTCTAACAGTGCTTTACAAGATGCGGCTATTTGCCGCATCTTTACTTTGATCGCTGCGTTGCAGCACGTAATTAGTGTGCTTATCATCGTGGCGGTCTTTCTTAACCCTGCCAGGATCACTTTACTATGAAACCACCTAACGTCCTTGCAATGCGGCAGTCTACTTGCCGGTTTGCTTGGTTGTTGATCGCGCTATGTTTGTTTGCTTTTCCCACCCTCTCCTATGCCTCTTCTGGTTCTTTAGATCTTACCGCTTCGTTTGCAGGTATTGCCTCTGTTGTCATCTTCGTTCTTGCCTATGCCTTGGTAATGAGCGAAGAATTGATTCATATGCGCAAATCTAAACCAGTCCTGGTGGCCGCTGGGCTTATTTGGGCCCTGGTGGCGTGGGTCTATGTACAAGCGGGCATGCCTCATGAAGCGGAAGCTGCTTTTAAAGAAACGCTGCTTGAATATACCGAACTCTTGCTGTTCTTACTGGTAGCGATGACCTATATCAACGCCATGGAAGAGCGCCGTATCTTTGATGCCCTGCGGGCATGGCTTGTTCGCAAAGGCTTTAGTTACCGTAGCCTGTTTTGGATTACGGGCTGTCTTGCCTTTGGTATTTCTGCCATTGCCAACAACATGACCACGGCGATGTTGATGTGCGCGGTTGTGTTGAAGGTGGCCGAAGGCGATAAAAAGTTTATTAGTCTGTGCTGTGTCAACGTAGTGGTAGCATCAAACGCAGGCGGCGCGTTCAGCCCGTTTGGTGATATCACCACGTTGATGGTGTGGCAGGCGGGTCAGGTACCGTTTGGTGGTTTCTTTGCGTTATTGATGCCTGCCATCGTCAACTTTATGGTACCTGCGGTGATCATGAATTTCTTTATCGTTAATCGCCAGCCTGCATCGCTCAAAGAGAATGTCTGGCTCAAACGTGGTGCGCGGCGAATTATCGTGCTGTTTTTGATTACTGTGGCGATCTCAGTGCTGTGTCACTCGGTGCTTTATTTGCCCCCGGCGATGGGCATGATGTTTGGCCTTGGCCTACTGCAATTCTTTGGTTACTACTTACGCCGCAGCCTGCCACGCTCCCTGGAGCGCAAGCGTGAGCGTTACTCACGTCGCGGCGACTGGAAGAAGCTTGAGCAACTGGGAAGTGTTGTTCCTTTTGATATCTTCAGCCGTATTGCCCGCTCAGAGTGGGACACGTTGTTATTCTTCTATGGGGTCGTAATGTGTGTTGGCGGCCTGGGTTTCATGGGCTATTTAAGTCTATTGTCAGAAACCCTTTACGGTAGCTGGAACCCTGTGTGGGCCAACGTGGTGCTGGGGATGATTTCAGCAGTCGTCGATAACATCCCAGTGATGTTTGCGGTACTTTCCATGGCACCGGATATGTCGGAAGGCAACTGGCTGCTGATTACCTTAACCGCCGGTGTGGGCGGTAGTCTGCTTTCGATGGGATCTGCAGCGGGTGTAGCGTTAATGGGCCAAGCACGGGGTATTTATACCTTTATGGGGCACATACGCTGGGCACCCGCTATTTTGTTGGGCTATGCTGCCAGTATTATGGTTCATCTATGGGTTAATGCAGCGCTGTTTTAAATTAGCGGCTAATTCAGATAGGTAAAACAAACGCCCCTTATCAATTGATAAGGGGCGTTTTGGTAAAGGCTAGCGGTAGACTTGGCTAGTTTGTCTTCGAGACTATAAATCGTGCCCGGTAATGACTTTGCAAATATCGGCAAAGCTACTGGCCGTTGGCACTGTTGAAGAGGTGACCTGCATCGTGGTTTTATTGCCCATGGCGTGTTGTATATCGGTGGCAGAAATAATACCGCGTACGCTTAATGGTTGATTTTGTTTATGCTCAGTAATCAACAAGTGCTGTTCTGTAAAACGCTCCATGGAAAGCACAAGGTCTTCAATCGTTAATGAGTTAAGTTGCTCAAAGGGCATCGCACTAAGTTTTTGCCAGGGCGTCATAATCATATCGGCTGTAATTTCCGTACGATCAAGGTTTCTCTGCTGCATCGCCAAGTTAATGCGCCGTGTTCCGATGACTTCTTTGGCGGTGAGCACGCCAATGCAGTGGTTTGTTTTGTCGAGAACAAACAATAGGCGAACACCGCCATGGCGCATTTTTAAATGGGCATCGTCGATGGGCGTATCAGCGGACACTGACTGAGGCGTGACCTGAGTAAAATCTGTTAGCACCGATAACGCAGGGCTTTCAGGTGTTAACTGTTTTGCTGTTGGCGTAATAAGCAGTGGCGTTTCACCAAACTGGATAAGTGGTTTGGGTGAGTGGACGAGCATATTCATTCAGGGAATCTCCGTCATGTGAATAGATAGGTCGTTAATGGCATTGCCTATCTTGTACTTTCACACTTGCACGGAATTCTTATGGGAATCTTAACAGCTCTCTTATGGCCGATTATTTTTTGGCTGACGCTGTGTTAGGGCGTTTCTACTCAAGGCTACTCGCACGCGAAGCCCGCCGCTAGGGGCATGATCGAGCTGTAAGACGCCTTGATGGCGTTTGACCAAGCGCTCGACAATGGATAGCCCCAATCCCGCGCCAGCACTAGTACCTGCACGTTGGAAGCGCTCCATCACCCGGCTGCGTTGCGCTGCAGGGATACCGGGTCCTTGATCATCAACAGTGACGATAACGTCTGTTGTCGATGCCTCTAGCGTGACCGTGATAGCACCTTGAACAGGCGAGTGTTGAATGGCGTTACCCACTAGATTTTGCACCAGTGTTTCGATAGCGCCGGGTTCTTCTTCTATTGCCCAGTTAGCTGAGTCATCCGCGTCCAGTAACAGCTGTTGATGCCGCTCTGCGGCTAGCGGAGAGAGCTTTGCCAACGTTTCGCGCGTTTCATGTAATACATCGGAACAGCGATACTCGGGTAATGGTTCTTCTTCGGGGTCTAGGCGTGCCAGGGTTAATAGCTGAGAGACTAGCCGCGTTGAACGGGCCACGCCGCTGCGTAAGTGGTGCAGGGCTTCCTCTCGGTCATCGGCATTATCAGCAGTGAGCGCATTTTGCGCATGCAAATCAAGTACTGCCAAGGGGGTGCGTAGCTCATGAGCCGCATCGGCAATAAAGCGCTTTTCGCGAATACGCAGTTGGCGGAGCCGTTCCAACAGCCGGTTTATGGCGCCAGAAATGGTCTCCAGTTCTAGGGGAAGTGGATAAAGCGTCAACGGTTTTAGGTGGTGGGGATCGCGGGCACGGATTTGCTCTGCCATTCGCGATAAAGGAGCGAGCCCCCAGCCGATCGACCACCAGAGTAATAGTGTCAGTAACGGTAGGCCAATAAGATCAGGTAATAAGGTGCGTAGTGCCACTGCACTGATCAGTTCACCACGCGCGTCCTCTCGCTCGCCCACCACCACGCGTTTGTCTGTGCCAGTGATTTCCAGGACGTAAATGCGCCAGTCATGCTGATTTACCGACAGCGTTGAATAACCCGGTGGTTGCTGGGTAAGCGGTGTGTCGGGGGCGCTGGCGGAACGCAGCAGAAGACGGTCGCCTTCCCAAAGCTGAAACGCCAGCTTGGTTTCATAGCGATGGCCTGCAAAACGGTTATCGGATTGCTCTGCACGTAGCAGCGCGCCCTCCACGCTATTTAATAAAAGCGTACGGTCGCTATCAGGCAGTGGTGCCTGTAGTAGCCCTTCTAGCAAACGGGCATTTTGTGCCAGGCTAGCATCATGAAGTTCTTCAATCTCATGGGCAGCATAACGATAGCTAATAAAACCAATCACTAGCATACTCGCGCCAAACACAAGCAGCGCAAGCCCCAGGGTGCGCTGGCGAATAGAACTCATAGGCTTACCTGGTGCCATTTAATCATCACGATTTATCCATGACATAGCCGATCCCTCTTACGGTGCGGATGACCTCAGGAAACAGCTTTCGCCGTAAATGGTGGATATGCACTTCGATAGCGTTGCTTTCGACATCTTCCTCCCAGCCGTAGACTAATCGCGTTAAGGTATCGCGGGTGAACACACGGCCTGGGTGGCTCATAAACTCCTGTAGTAGTGTTAGCTCACGGCGCGAAAGTGTGATCACTTGATGTTGATAACTTACCTGTAAGGTCTGCGGATCCAGGCTAATTCCACGACAGCTGAGCAAGCCGCTGGCTTGTCCTTGGCTACGGCGTAACAAAGCACGCAGACGCGCTTTTAATTCTGCTACTTCGAAAGGTTTAGTGAGGTAGTCGTCGGCACCTGCATCCAATCCCTCGATACGGTTATCCATCGCATCGCGGGCGGTTAGAACCAAAATCGGCAGTTGGCTGCCATGCTGCCGAATAGCGCGCAGCACTTCCATTCCATCAATCGTCGGCAAACCAAGGTCTAGGATGACCGCATCAAAGGGTTCATTTTTAAGCGCATGAAGCGCGTTATTGCCATCGGCTAAATGATCTACCGTATAGTGCTCAGGTTTCAGCGCCATACGAATCCCCAACGCCAAACTAGGGTCGTCCTCAACCAGTAAAATGCGCATATCGATGGATGACTCCTTTCATTCACGGCGGGCTACTCAGGAACGTAACATGACACGTCATTCTTCTTTCGGCCACCGCTCCTTAGCCTGCGCAGTAAAGCAGTGCCCACCTGAACAACGGCGTGAAGCATTACTGCATTTGGCTGCGGTGCATGATCCTACGCAGCAGTCTGCATTACAGCATGCCTTATCAACGATAAAAGCTGGCTCTGACGCTGTTTGGCAGGGCCTTTGGATAGCTACCAAAGCGGGCCATATCGAAGCCGCCGCCTGGGTACAGCCATTGGCTAATCAAACGGCTCAGCTTTGGCTGCCCAGGCAACATAATTCGGCAACTGATACGCTGTTGAAAGCCTTGCAGGGCTGGGTAAACGAGCAGCCGATAGCGCTATGTCATGTGGTGTTACCTGACGATGTGGCCCACTGGGAAACGGTACTAGTCGCTAACAACATGCGGGTACTTGCCACCCTGGAGCACCTTATGTGGCAGTGCCAAACCGTTCAATCGCTCGCTAACCTGCTAACGCTAAGCCCCTTTGCTGAATTGTCACCCACGCAACAGCGGGCGCTGGTAGCGAACGTCAGTGAAGGCTCGTTAGACTGCCCAGGGCTTCGCGAAGCGCTCACCATTGACACCTTGCTTGCAGGATTTTATGACCAAGCACCGCAGGCACCAGAGCACTGGTATCAAGTGCAGCATCAGGGGGAAACCGTCGGCGTGCTATTACTTGCTCCTAACCATACGACCCAGCGCTGGTCACTGCAGTTGATGGGGCTGTTGCCTGAGTGGCGTGGCGGGGGAATGGGCAAGGCAATTATTCAACAAGCGCAAGCGTTGGCTAGCAAGGCGGGAGCCAGTGACATCACGCTCACTGTTGATGCGCAGAATATCCCCGCAAAGCGTGTATATGCTCAGGCAGGGTTTACGCGTTATGCTCAGCAGCGTTTACTGGCTTGGTGTTAACTAGGTGATCGTTGGCACCTTTTTTAAACTGCTGAATAAAGCACAGAGTACGGCATAGGTTGAATTGCCGCGCTTAGTAGCATTTTCTTACGCTTAGCGTTCTCGGTATACTAATGCGATATGCACGTCTTGGCGTCTCGGTTGCCGCAGGTTGATGATGTCGCTGCCGCGCGCAGGGGTTAAGCACAAAACGTTTTATGACAAAACTCAAGAGGTGGTGAGAGTGAAATCTAAGCTGATCATGAGCGGGCTGGCGGCCCTAGGCGTCATGGCAGGCACATCCGGTGCTTATGCCCAAGACGCAGCACGTGACGCAATCGCTGAGCGCCTAGCGCCGGTAGGTCAACTTTGCTTGCAAGGCCAAGACTGTGGTACCGCAGCAGCACCGGCCGCCGCTAGTGGCGGCGGCGATGAGATTGATGGCGAAGGTATTTACAACAATATCTGTATGGCGTGCCACGAAACCGGCGCTGCTGGCGCTCCGGTGCGTGCTGATGAAGCCGCATGGGCTGAACGTACTGAGCAAGGCTTTGCCACATTATTAGAGCATGCCATCAACGGTATTGGTGCAATGCCTGCTCGAGGCGGCAACCCCAACCTTTCTGACGAAGAGATGGAAGCGGCGGTGGCTTACATGGTTGAGCCTGTCATGGAAGTTCCCGAGCTAGGTGGCGGTGAAGAAGAAGCGGCTGCTGAAGCGACTGAAGAGGGCGCCAGCGACGATACGGCTGTGGCAGAGGATGCCAGTGCCGATGAAGAGACTACCGACGCTGCAGCTAGCGAAGAAGAAGCAGTCGCCAGTGAAGAAGAAGCTGCTAGTGGTGGCAGCGGTTTAGATGGTGAAGCGCTTTATACCAGTGCTGGCTGTGTTGCGTGCCATGCTGCCGGTGTAGCTGGCGCGCCCAAGATAGGTGATGCCGAAGCGTGGGGCCCGCGTATTGAGCAGGGTACCGATGCGCTCTACCAAAGCGTATTTAACGGCAAAGGCGTGATGCCACCACGCGGTGGTAGCAGTGCCTCTGACGAAGAGATCATGGCCGTTGTCGATTACATGGTCTCAGAAGTACAATAAACAGTTTTTGTAATAATGGCTGTTAAATTTATCCACAGGTGGTTTTTGAAACCCCCTGTGGATATTTTTTTGTGTTTTATTTTCTTCTTAACTTGCCGCTAACCCAACAGAGAACGCAGCCCGGCAATCGCGTCTTGCCCGCGTGCCTGCTTTTTCTCGGGGTCTTCTTTATCGGCGCGTCCCTCCCACTCCAAATCATCAGCGGGCAGTTCGTCTAAAAAGCGGCTGGGCTGGCAGTCCATCAGCTCACCATACGCTTTACGCTGGCGGGCTAGCGTGAGTGTTAGCGTGCGTCTTGCCCGGGTGATGCCGACATAAGCCAAGCGGCGCTCTTCTTCTACCGTCTCCATTTCAATAGCGTTACGGTGAGGCAGCAAGTCTTCCTCTAAGCCCATCAAATAGACATGGGGAAATTCTAGCCCTTTCGAGGCATGCATAGTGAGTAGTTGCACACGGTCGGAGTCGTCTTCTTCGGCCTGCTGCTCAAGAATATCCCGAAGCACTAAACGCGAAATAGCAGCTTCGACGCCATCGGTTTCCGTCGCCGTGGAATCATCAGCATCTTCGGGGTCGCGGTTTAGTGACTTTTCTAGCTGATCAATCAAAATCCAAACGTTGGCCATGCGTCGTTCGGCGACAGTCGGGGCACTGGCGTTTTGGTACAGCCAGGCTTCGTAATCCATATCGCGTAGCATGTCGCGAATGGCCGCGATGGCATCGTCTTGATCCATGCGTTTGCGCACGCCATCAATAAAGTGCGTAAAGCGTGACAGGCGCTCCACGGCCCGAGTCGGCAGCGTTTGCTCTAATCCCAGCTCGTGGCAGGCAGCAAACAGAGAAATAGAGCGTTCTGTTGCATAGTTGGCCAGCTTTTCCAGCGTACCGGGCCCGATTTCACGGCGAGGCACATTCACAATGCGTAAAAAGGCATTGTCATCGGCGGGGTTAATTAACAGCCGCAGATAGGCCATGGTGTCCTTGATCTCGTTGCGAGAGAAAAACGACGTACCACCGGAAAGCTTGTAGGGAATTTGGTAATGCTGCAGCTTGAGCTCTAATAAACGTGCCTGAAAATTACCCCGATAGAGCACCGCAAAATCTCGCCATTCCGCCTTCTCTTTGATGCGCCGAGTCAGCATTTCGCTGGCTACCCGCTCTGACTCCGCCTCTTCATGGCGGTTGACGATGACCCGGATAGGCGCACCATCGCCCATATCCGACCACAGGGTTTTATCGTAAACGTGCGGGTTATTGGCAATTAACGTGTTGGCCGCGCGCAAAATAGTGCCAGTCGAGCGGTAGTTCTGCTCTAGCTTAACCACTTTCAGGCGTGGAAAGTCTTCGCCAAGGGTCACCAGGTTTTCAGGCCGTGCGCCACGCCACGCGTAGATCGACTGATCGTCGTCGCCGACCACGGTAAAGGTCGCCCGCTCCGCCATCAGCAGTTTCACCAACAGGTACTGGGAAACGTTAGTGTCCTGGTACTCATCCACTAGCATGTAGTGGATTTTGTTCCGCCAGCGGGCCAGTGCCTCTGGGTCGCGTTGCAGGAGCACCACCGGCAGCAGAATCAGGTCGTCGAAATCCACCGCGTTATAGGCTTTCAAGTGGCGTACGTAAGCTTCATAAACCCGTGCGGCAAAGTGCTCGTCATCATCCGCGGCAAACGAAAGCGCATCACTGGGCAGCACTAAATCATTCTTCCACGTGGAAATTTTGGCTTGCACAGCGTTGATCTGCTCAGCGTCTACCTGAGCGTCTTTGTTCATCAAATCGCGCAGCAATGCTTTGGCATCTTCCGGGTCGAACAACGAAAAGCCCGGCTTGTAGCCCAGGGTTTTCAGCTCACCACGAATAATATTCAGGCCCAGATTGTGAAACGTCGACACCGTTAGCCCGTGGCCCTCTTTGCCCTTCAGCATTTGCCCAACGCGCTCTTTCATCTCCCGGGCGGCCTTATTGGTAAAGGTAACCGCCGCTATTTTGCGCGCGCTCATGCCACACTCTTGCACCAGATAGGCAATTTTGGTGGTAATAACGCTGGTTTTACCAGACCCGGCGCCCGCCAAGACCAAACAGGGGCCATCGATATAGCGCACCGCTTCCTGCTGGCGCGGGTTTAGCCCTTTGATGCGGCTAAGAATGCTCTTTGGCGGTTGGGGCGTCATGGTGAAGGGTGACCTCTACAAGTGTTTCTTGGCAAATTCCATTACAATCAGCGGCGCTGGGCGAACGCACAATGAGTTAATAATAGGCAGGTGGTAATGTTTGAAGTAGCGCTATTTGAACCGCGTATGGCACCCAACACGGGTAACATTATGCGCCTGGTGGCTAACAATGGCTGCCGATTACATTTAATTGAACCGCTGGGCTTTGATCTCGAAGAGAAAAAGCTGCGGCGCGCCGGGCTAGATTACCGCGATCTAAACAATGTTACCCGCCATGCCGATTTTACGGCGTTTCAAGCGGCGATGCAGGGGCGCACACTATGGGCGATTACTACCAAAGGCAGCCGTGCTCACAGTGACGCGACCTTCGCCCCGGGCGACGTATTGCTGTTCGGTTCAGAAACCGCAGGGCTTTCACCCCAAGTGCACGCTGCGCTGCCTGAAGAACACAAGCTGCGTATCCCCATGCAGCCCAATAACCGTAGCTTGAACCTTTCCAATGCGGTGGCCATCGTTAGCTATGAGGCGTGGCGCCAGCAAGGCTATGCTGGCGCATTAAGCAGTGAGCGATAGATGCAGTGACTAGCCCGTGATGCCGTAGCGGTCGCGATAAGCGCGTACGGCTTCGGCGTAAGCCAGCATTTCGCCTCCAGCACGCTCTTCAAGGTAAGTAAGCACTTGCTCTAAGGTGACAATACTGACAACCGGCATGCCGTACTGAGCCTGCACTTCCTGGATAGCGCTTTGCTCGCCCTGGCCGCGCTCTTGACGGTCAAGTGCAATAATAACGCCGCCCGCGCGGGCACCGCTTTGCTCAATCAGGCTCATCACTTCACGGATAGCCGTACCGGCCGTAATCACGTCATCAATGATCAAAATATCGCCGGCCAGTGGCGCGCCGACAATATTGCCGCCTTCGCCGTGGGTTTTGGCTTCTTTACGATTAAACGCGTAGGGCATATCGCGGTCGTGATGGTCGGCTAAGGCCGCAGCGGTGACCGCTGCCAAGGGAATGCCTTTATAGGCTGGGCCGAACAGCACATCCGCCTGCAGGCCGCTATCAACAATCGCTTGGGCGTAAAATCGGCCTAGCTTGGCCAAGGCACGGCCGGTTTGAAACAGGCCAGCATTGAAAAAGTAAGGGCTTATTCGCCCCGACTTAAGCGTGAACTCGCCAAACTTGAGCACGCCCTGCTCAATAGCGAAGGCAATGAAATCGCGCTGATAGGGTTGTAGAGTGGTGGCCACGGTGGTCTTCTCTTGTCGATAGGAATGAAAGTAATAGGAACCTAAGTAAACGCAACAATAAAACGGGGTTAAATAGCAAGATTTGGTTTGTCTATTTACCCAAACGTCTAAACGTCGGGTATCATACAGCAGCGACGCAAAAGGGACGATTTATGAAAATTGCCAGCATCAATGTCAATGGTATACGTGATGCCGTCGACCGTGGCTTCCTGGACTGGCTGGCTCAGCAGGATGCCGACGTGATCTGCGTGCAGAACATCAAGGCAAAAAGCTTTGAACTGGACGACCATATTCTCTATCCGGAAGGCTACGAAGGCTACTTTCTGGATGCAGAAGAAGATGGTTTCTCCGGCGTGGCACTTTATTGCCGCAAAATTCCCAAGGCGATTATGTACGGCCTTGGGTTCCCTCAGTGTGATCACGAAGGGCGCTTTCTGCAGGCGGATTATGACCGCTTCAGCATCGCCACCTTCTTGATGCCTGATGGAAGTGATCAAAAAGCTAAACAGGCGTTTATGGAGCAGTATCAAGAGTACCTGACGAAGATGTCGCGCAAACGCCGTGAATACATCATCTGTGGTACCTGGCACGTTGCCCATAAAACCATTGATTTGGCCAACTGGTCGGACAATCAGCTTACCTCTGGTTTCCGCCCTGAAGAGCGTGCCTGGATGGATCAGGTGCTTGGCCCAACCGGCTTTATCGACACCTTCCGCGAAATTAATCGCGACGCGGGTGAATATACCTGGTGGCCAAAGCTCGACCAAGACGTGCCCCGTGAGCGCCAAGAAGGCTGGCGGATCGACTACCAACTGGTCGGCCCCAACTTCCGTCGCCATGTGGTTGACGCGTGGATTGATTACGATGCGACCTTCTCTGAGTTCGCACCGCTGATCGTTGAGTATGACTTAGCGCTATAAGCGCTCACTTTCCCGCGTCGCGTTACCCGTCTCAGCAACAGGCCAGCTTTTAAGCTGGCCTGTTTGCGTAAGCGCGTAAGTTATTCGCCAAGTAACGCCTTAGCCACGAATACCCAGTGCTTCGCGCTGTTTTGCGCGTAGCTCGGAGCCCGCTTTCTCCGCCAGATCAAGCATCGCATTCAGCTCAGTACGGTTAAACGCACCCGACTCTGCAGTACCCTGCACCTCGATCAGCTCGCCGCTTTCAGTCATCACCACGTTCAGATCGGTGTCGGCTTTGCTATCTTCCGGATAGTCCAGATCTAGTACCGGCACGCCTTTATAAATACCCACCGAAATCGCGCTAACCAGCTGTTTAAAGGGGTCACCTTTAATCTTCTTCTCACGCTGCAGATAGCGAATGGCATCCACCAGCGCCACGCAGCCACCGGTAATCGACGCGGTACGGGTGCCGCCGTCGGCCTGGATCACATCGCAATCCACGGTAATGGTGAATTCACCCAACTTCTTCAAGTTCACTGACGCGCGCAGGCTACGGCCGATCAAACGCTGAATTTCCAGCGTCCGGCCACCTTGTTTACCGCGCGTCGCTTCACGGCCACTGCGGGTGTGCGTGGCACGGGGCAACATGCCGTACTCAGCGGTGATCCAACCCTGATTTTTACCACGCAGCCAGCGCGGTACGCCTGCTTCTACGCTCGCATTACACAGCACCTTGGTATCGCCAAACTCCACCAGTACCGAACCTTCTGCATGGCGAGTGTAATCGCGGGTTATGCGAATTTCACGAAGCTGGTCGGCTTCACGACCGCTAGGGCGAACAACATCAGGACGCATAGCACCTCACATCAATTTAACAGTGGGAAAGCCCACTATTGTACACGTCAACGCCGCCACTGATGGGCCTATTCAAGGCAGACGTATCCACCAGCACAAGATCGGTTAGACTGACCTAAATGCGCGATGAACAGGAAACTTTAATGGCCAACCCACGCCACGTACACAGCATGACTGCCTTTGCCCGCACCGAGCAGGCTGCCCCGTTTGGCACTCTGCAGGTAGAAATCCGCTCGGTGAATCAGCGCTACCTGGAACCGCACTTTCGCCTGCCCGACGCTCTACGCGAGCTGGAGCCAGTGCTACGCGATGCCTTACGCACGCGCCTAGCGCGGGGCAAGGTAGAGTGCAGCCTGCGTTTTGAAGCCGCCGAAGCCAACCAAGCCCCTGCGGTTAACGCCCAGCGCTTAAAAGAAATAGCCGATGCCCTGGCCGCTATTCAGCAACAGGTACCCAGTGCCGTGCCGCCCACCACGCTGGCGTTGCTTAACCAACCCGGCGTTATGGAAACCCAGCACCTCGACCAAGACGCCATCAAAGCCGCCGCCAAAACGCTATTTGATCAAGCACTGAACGAGTTGATCGACGCCCGCGCCCGGGAGGGCGAAAAACTTGCTGAGATGATCACCACTCGGCTAACGGCTGTGAGTGAACAAGTCGCCACTGTGCGCAGCCTGCTGCCGCAAATTTTAGAGCGCCAGCGCGCCCAACTTTTGGAACGCTTAGAAGTCGCCAAAACCGAACTCGACCCGCAACGCCTGGAAGCCGAACTGGTACTGGTCGCGCAGAAAGCCGATGTAGACGAAGAACTGGACCGCCTCACCGCACATATAGCAGAAGTGAGCCACCAGCTCGCCCAAAAAGGCCCCAAAGGCCGCCGGTTAGACTTCTTGATGCAAGAGCTCAACCGCGAAGCCAACACGCTGTCGTCAAAATCCGTAGTGGCGGAGACGACGCGTTGTGCAGTGGAGTTGAAGGTGTTGATCGAGCAGATGCGGGAGCAGATTCAGAATATTGAGTAGGTTTTTTATTCATCTAAGTGGCTATTCAAAATTTATCGTGCGCTCAGACCCGTAGCC
>NZ_JABUZD010000010.1:0-953 GCF_014897875.1 Halomonas sp. 3A7M | reverse complement strand
GCTGAAACGGAAGCCGATCTGGATCGGGATATCCGACGGGCCAAAACGATTCTCTCGCTAGATGCCGCTATGAACAAAGTGGATCGTTTCCTAAAGACGCACAGCCCAAGGATGGGCCGGGGGAAGCGAGTCAAGGAAGTGAAGAGCAATCTGACCGATAACGAAAGTGCCAAAATGACGACCAGTAAGGGCACGATCCAGGGCTATAACGGCGTCGCCACGGTGGATAAAAAGCACCAGATCATCATTGACGCTCAGGCCTTTGGCGAAGGTCAGGAGCATCACACCTTGCAGCCCGTACTGGAAATGGTCGAAGCCCGTTTTAAGAAACTGGGGATTGCGGAGAATATCTATCAGAAAGGCACCGTCGTCACCGCAGATACCGGCTTTGCCAATGAGGCTAACATGAAGTATCTGCACGAACAGCGGATCAACGGCTACATCCCCGATAATCAGTTCCGCAGCCGAGACCCGAAGTTCGCCGACCAGAAAGACAAATACGGCAAGCGCCACCAGAACCTGCCGGACAAAGGCTGGCGGGAGACGACGCCAGCTAGTGCGTTCCAGTTTGATCCAGTAGCGCTAACGTGTATCTGCCCAACCGGTGAAAAACTGTCCTTTCGCGGGCAACGAGCAACGGACACTGGTAAGACTCGGGTACACTTTGAAGGGCGCTTGCTGCAATGTCGACACTGCTCAAAGAAATACCGATGCATGCAAAATCCGAGCTCGGCCGACCATCGCAACGGTGCAGGGCGACAAGTGTCTTTTGTTATCGAGAACAAACGCTTACCCAATTATACTGACTGGATGAAGCACCGAGTCGATAGCCCCAAGGGCAAAGAAATTTACAGCCATCGTATGTCAGTCGTGGAGCCCGTCTTCGGCAACATTGGCACAACGAAAAGACTGAACCGCTTCAGCCTTCGGGGTAAGCAAAAGGTGCAAGGCCA